>JALFIM010000137.1 GCA_022775985.1 Prevotella sp. | reverse complement strand
GCCCACATAACCGGCATCAAGCCAGAAGGTTTCGCCTGCGGCATCATTATCATCAACCAATTCCGCTCCTCGTTTTGAGTCGTGAACAGATGCTGATGTTGTGTCATAACCCATTATCAGTTTGGTCTTACGGCATACCTTCGCATGGTTCTTATAGCCGTAGAATGTTTCTCCGCCTTTCTTTATCCAACGAGCATCAATATCTTTATGACACTTCTTGTGTGGATTGTCGTTCCATAAACTATTTCCCTCGCCTTTTTCGATTGTCTTGTTCTCCTCTCGTGTATTTCGTTGGCGGGGTGATACAACAAAACTTGCATCTATTATCTTTCCTTCGTTGACAATAAGACCAAGACTCTGCAAGTGTGCGTAGAACTGCTTGAGCAACTCATCATATGCTCCACATCGTGTCAGTTCTTCTCGACATTTCCATATGGTACGAGCATCGGGAACATCATCGACAGTACAGATGCCTATAAAATCACGAAAGCTTGTGCGGTCTTTTATCTGGTATTCAGTCTGTTCGTCGCTTAGTCCATATAGACGCTGTACAAACATAACTTTGAACATCAATACGGGGTCAATGGGACGACGACCCGCATTGCTCTTGCGCTCTGCGGTTTGTAGCTTACTTCAAGAATGGGGCGAAACATCTCAAAACCAACTATTCCCTAGATAAACTCTAATGGGTTGCCTTGCTTCGATAATGCTTCGAGCGTTTGGGATTTCTCAAACAAACTAATATTTGATTGATTGCGACGATAATTTGGACTTTTCTTCATAACTTCTCTTATTTTGTATAAATATACAAAATAATTCCCTGATTAGCAAGAACTTAATTTATAGATCCTTCCATAATATAGGTTTACTTGTGTTGAAGAATACCATTGTAGCGAGTGCCGAGAAGACTTCGCCGATAGTTCCAATCCCGCCATCAAGAGCGACAAATACGTCAGCGTTATCTTCCAAAATTTGCTTGCGCTCATTCAGCGTCCTACACATTAGGGTTTCGGTGTTGGCAGAACATTTCTTTTCGGCTCTTGATTCCGGCACGACACCAATCACATTTGCGCCGGTTTGTCCAGCAGCCTCTGCCACGATTTTCATCAGACCATACGACAAACCACCGTATACAAGGGTGTGATCGTTTCGACCAATCCACCGACCTAAGAGGTGAGCGCCTTTATGCATCTCTTTAGGCAAATTCTCTCTGGCTGAGCAGTAAACAGCAATTCTCATATTTCAATTATATTGGGGGCGTTTAGGCTGTCATAGGTGGAGTTCATAATGGCACCGTTGGAGAAAATGATACCGCTTTGTTTTATTAGTCCATGCTGGGCATGAATATGGCCGAATAAGAGCGCTTTCAGATTAAGTGCGGACATTCGGTGGAGAAGTTCTTCGGAGCCGTAGTTGATGTTATCGTCGAAGTCGAGGATGCCATAAACCGGAGAATGAGTGATGAGAATGTCCGTATCGTCAGGGACTCTCGCGTAGTTACGACTCTGCCGGTCGGTAACGCAATCGCCCATAAACATCGGCACACCATATAATTTGAGACCGTCAATTTCTATGACTGAATTGCATAGATAGTGGACATTGGGGTCGAGGCCATCGACTTTGGCTCCATATAGGCAGTCATCGTGATTGCCGCAGATGAATATTTTATGCCGATATGGCAGGTCGCAAAACCAATTCAGGAAGTCAATGGCTTCCTGTTCGGTGCCAACCATACAGAAATCGCCCGAATGAACGACTATGTCGGCATCGGGCAGGTCGCGCAATCGATGATGGCAGCCGTGGGTATCGGAAAGATGTAATATCTTCATAATCGCAAATTTTCTGCAAAGATAGTCATCAGATGTATCATTTAACGATACATGAGCGGAATGTTTGAAATTTTTGATGCTGTATCACGATTTGGGACACGTGTGTTGTAACTTTGCGGAAAAGATTTCAAAATCGAATAAGTAAGTATGAAGACTATCGAAGGATATGACGTGAAGATTTTCACGGACAACATCGAGGACAGCGCAATGGAGCAAATCAAAGAATTGCTCTCTATTGACGTGTTCGCCGACAAGAAGATACGCATAATGCCCGACGTACATACCGGCGCCGGATGCGTGATTGGTTTCACGGGCGACCTCGGCGACAAGGTTATTCCAAACATTGTCGGCGTAGACATCGGCTGCGGTATGCGAGTGCTCAAGCTCGGACGACTTGATGACATTGACTTCCATGCGTTTCACGAACATATATGGGGCAACGTGCCGTCGGGCAAGATTGTGCGCGAAGATAAGTTCGGGTTCAAGCCGCTCGTGGGCGAAGAAATGGATATCTATCGCGAGGCGAAACAGCTTGTTACAGAACTGTATTGCTACCGTGAGTTGAAAGACACCGCTCGCATCAACAAGGCGATCGGGTCGCTCGGCGGTGGCAACCACTTCATCGAACTGGATAAGGATGATGAAGGGAATATTTATCTTGTCATTCACACCGGCTCACGAAACTTAGGCAAGCAGGTCGCAGAGATTTATCAGGCAAAGGCGGTGCAACATCTCACCGCCGGAGCGGATGAATTTGAGCAAAGCATTAAGCGAACCATCGAGGAATATAAGGCAGCCGGACGCCGCGCCGAATTGCAGGACGTTATCAAGCGGATGCGCAGAGAACGGCAGAAGGCAGAGCCGTCGCTACCTGCGGCGCTGTGCTACGTTGAGGGCGAAGCTCGCGAACTCTATCTCCACGATATGCGGCTCTGCCAGCGTTGGGCGGCGCTCAACCGTAAGCTCATCTCCCTTTTGCTACTGAAATTCTTCCCCGGCGTTGAAATTGCTGAGGAGTTTGAATCTATTCACAACTACATCAGCGATGACAACATAATCCGCAAAGGGTCGATTTCGGCGGCAAGCGGTGAGCGGTGCATAATTCCGCTCAATATGCGCGATGGCTCGCTGATTTGCACCGGAAAGGGAAACGCGGATTGGAATTGTTCTGCGCCGCACGGTGCCGGACGAGTACTGAGTCGCACCCAGGCGTATGAGACAGTCTCGATGGCCGACTTCGAGGCATCGATGCAGGGCATCTATTCAGAAACCGTCAATGACTTCACCCGCGATGAGTCACCGATGGTCTATAAACCGGCGGAGGAAATCATCGCCAACACCCGCGATACGGTCAGCATTGACAACATCATCCGTCCAATCTTCAACTTCAAAGCATCAAAATGAACTCGACAAAACCACAAAGAACGGACTATATAAGTCCCGTCACCATAGGCAACTTTACCAACTGCCGTAGCGCTGTTGCAAAAGTATTGATGGCTGAGGCTGCTATGCTGCTAAAGGATTTAGGTTGGGAAAACGAGTTTGCCATATACTATCATGGCGACCGAAAGAATGTACGCCTTTACCTTAGGCTGGCGTATGTGTCGGCATTTTATATAGATGGGGAGTGGACGGTAATAAAGGCCCGACTTCCCAAATTAGTGCCACTGTTAAATGCGGCAATCGAGTTGCGCAAAGAGAAAAATGCTAATCTCTTGTGGGTCGAGAAGGATGTCAAAGATCTGCAATGGACGAAGTTAGATGCACCTTGCTTGTTTTGCGAAACATATCAAACTAATAACAATCTGTTATGAGCATGAAAACAATACACGCTCCTGATGGAGTATCGCTGTTGATGGAGGACTTGTGGCTTCGTCACATTACCGGAATGTCGCAGCGTTCCGACAACGTTTTTATGGTCGAACTGCCCGCTCAAACCGAGGAAGAAATAGAGACTGTTCACAGCAAAGATGAAACTTAAATCAAAGGTGTATCGCAAAATGATACAGAAAATGATTAACTTTGCGGCGTAAACTTCAAAATCACATGAACCAATTACAGAAATATACATGGCTGATTGATACAATCAGGCGCGCCGGGAAGATTTCTCATAAGGATTTATCTGACCGGTGGCAGCGCAACAAAGAGTTGAGTGACTATAAGCCACTCCATCGCGCCACGTTCAACCGATGGCGAGACGCTATTTTCAGCCAGTTCGGCATCATCATCGACTGCCAGAAAACGGGCGGTTATCTTTATTACATCGCCAATCCGGAGGATATTGACGAAGATAAGCTCAAGAAGTGGATGCTAGACTCCTTTGCCGTCGGCAATATCATCGGCGAGAACCTGTCGCTGAAAGGTCGTATCTTGGTTGACGAGATACCGTCAGGCCGCGAGCATCTCACTACCCTTTTACAGGCGATGAAAGAGAACCGGAAGGTTGATATCACGTATCGTCCGTTCTGGAAATCACATGGCTACAATTTCCCTATTGATCCATATTGCGTAAGGCTTTTCGATAACAGGTGGTACGTGCTTGGTCGTAATAATCGCAACGAAGTAAGGATTTACGGTCTTGACCGTCTGGAGAAGGTCGAAGTCTCAGACGAGACCTTCAAGCTGCCAAAAGACTTCGATGCCGATAATTACTTCGCGACGGCATTCGGAATAGTCATTGGCTATGATGTCAAGCCGGAACGGATCGTGATTAGAGCCAATGGCAATCACAAGTATTTCTTGAAATCGCTACCGTTGCACCACAGTCAGCAGTTGATTGAAGATTGTGGAGAGTATGCCGATTTTGAACTTTATCTCTCGCCTACATACGATTTAGTAATGAAACTTCTTCAGGTCGGCTCGATGGTAGAGGTGATCAGCCCGGCATCGCTTCGCAAGGAGATGAAGGGCTGGGTATCGGAATTATATGAACTTTATAAAAACGATTGAATATGCAGGACTTTGCAGCAATAGATTTTGAAACAGCCAATGGCCGACGTTCAAGCGTATGCAGTGTGGGTATAGTCGTGGTGCGTGGCGGTGAGATTGTGGATAAGTTCTACAGCCTTATTCAACCGTCGCCCAATTATTACACATACTGGACTACGGAGGTGCATGGCCTTACGCGGCGAGATACAGACGGACAGCCGACGTTCCCCGACGTATGGGCGCAAATAGAGCCGCGCATTGTCGGTCTGCCGTTGGTGGCACACAATCGTCCCTTCGACGAGAGTTGCCTGAAAGCCGCGTTTGCAGAGTACGGAATGGAATATCCTGACTATGAATTTCACTGCACCCTCGCCGCTTCGCGTCGGTGTCTACGCGACTTGTCGAGTCATTGCCTCGACGTTGTCGCCTCAGCTTGTGGCTACGACATGGAGAACCACCATCACGCATTAGCGGATGCTGAAGCTTGCGCAGCTATCGCATTGAAGATTTTGTAAAACATCTGAGAAATGACAGTCAAAGAACTATTTCAAAAAGAGGGCTTCTCGGCTATAATGACAGCGATGAGAAATACCCATAAGCACGAACCATCGACAATAGACTCGGCTTCTTATAAGGAGTCGTATGATGAACTGTGCAATACAGTGCCTGAGCCGAATGATGGAGTAGTAACCTTTGACGTTTCGCCACGAGACAAATGGGAGTCATCGCATTGGCTCCCGTTGCTCGCCAATAATGTCGAAGGAGATTACTGGGAGCAGATAGTGGCGAGAGAAGTTATACGTCCCGAAGATAATCCGTTTACTGATGCCGAACTCGCGGGCGCAATTCTTTGGGGCGCAACATTCTATGGATTCACAAGACGGAGCAGCATATTTTGGAATAGAGAACCGATTTCAAAATATGGCATTCGGGCAGCTCAGTTGAGAATAAAAATGGATTTGCCGTATTTCTCCTCTAAACAAACTCAACAAATGTTGAAGAAGCGGATAAAAGAAAATCCTTCAGATTATGCTTTGCCGATGGAAGATTGGGACTCGAAACATATAAGGATGCAGCGTCTCAATCGAAGCAAGAGAAAACGGATATATCGCATAGAGCAACGGGCAAAATGGTTGGAAAATCTTGAAAAGCGTGTTCGACTGATTCAGAGCCTTCAAACGTTTACGGGTGAACAACTCGGCGAAATTGCGGCCAAAATAATGGACGCAGAGACTATCTACGACCACTGGCGCGAATCTCACGTCGCAGGTAAATCCGATAGGGTCAGCTATCTGATAGACCTCAATACATACTATGCACCGACGCTAACGGAATATTGTCAAGATTACGGAGAAGAAGTACTCGTCCTCGTATTGACCGGTAAATCATATCCGATTTCTCTGGAAGAAGAAACTCGACTGCATCAGCAACTTGAACAGGAACTTGGCAGCATCGGCTTGAGATGGCAGATACTGAAAGGTGTTGACGATAAAGACACCTCCGAGCTGTCGCTCCAGTTTGTCTGCATCAAAAACAAAGAGAAGAAAAACAAAAATTTCAAGTGCTGTCGCAAGAATCGAGACATCGTGCGCCTAACTTTGTAGCGGTTGCAACTTATACGACCACTACAAATGTTAATTTCAAAATCATTATGAGCGAAACTATTATCTCAATCGGGAATGGAGGCTACAATGTGGCCGCAGGCTTAATCGCCGCCTACACCTTCCCGGATGCGCGAGTCATCGTGTGCGACACGGATGCTGACTCTTTAGAGAGAAATTCATCCATTGCCGATGAAAGTTTTCTTCTTGAAAAACTTCAGAAGGATGTAAAATCTGATGATGTGGAACTGGTTAATGACGTTGTCGGCAAAGCGACGGACAATGTCATCATTTGTGCAACGCTCGGCGGTATGACCGGAAGCAAGTATGCTCCGTTAGTCGCGCTCAACGCAAGACTGCAGGGGAAGTTCGTCTCAGCGTTTTTCACTATGCCCTCAGCCTTTGAAGGGCAACAAGTGAACAAACGAGCCGCAGTTGCTCGGCAGCAGTTAATCGCAGCCTCGAATGTCGCTGTTCAGCAGAATAACGAGAGGCTGAAAGAGATTGACACGCTGGGGCTTGATGATATGGATAAGCCCTTAATCGACACAGTCGTTTCGGCTCTGAATGGCAACTCATTAGAGGAGCTTCCCAAAGTGTCAGATAACGACGTTGTACCTGAAGCGTGTCGTATAGACGGGATGCCGGTAGTTAGCATCATCGGTGATGCATATCCTGGCATTTCGGCAGACCGTATGAAGGAACTCTTTGATAATATCGGGCTATGACGGCAAAAGAACTTGAATTAGAGTTGGCCCGAATACCGGTCAGCTTTAAGGTCGTCGGGATTGGCCGACAAGCCGCAGAAGTAATTGATGGAGTGAAGTCGCTCCATTACGATTGTGTGGAATGTCTTACAGTAGAGTCGCCCGATGATTGCATCCCTTCCGATGATGACAAAATGGCTGTCGTGGTGGCAACTGATAATGAAAATATTGCAAACGAGATAGCAAAAAAATATCACGACGCAGGAGTCCTGACATTGGGATTTCTTCTAAATCCGGATGCCGATTGCTACGACAGTGTACTCGTCAACAAGAAAGTAGCTCTTCCCGATTTTGTTAGCATCATAAAATCCATTATTCAGCCGATAATATCCACAGGATATATCTGCTATGACTTCAACGATTTAGATACCGCACTTAGGGACTCAGGCCGCTTTGCTGTCGAGGCTGTTGAAGCCGAGAGTATCGAAAGTGCGGTCGCTAAGACACAGTCCATCTTAACAGACGATATTTCAAGTGATAAAGTGGAAAATATTGCTGTTCATATCTTCCTCAACCGTCAAAGGCAAGCCTCCCTCAAAATGGGGGATATGTCGCATCTGTCTGTGATGATGTCCCAACTCCCTGACACTATCAGCGTTATATGGTCACTTCATTTCGATGATGACCTGCCGGTAGATAAGTTAAGGATAACAACCTTAATGGCCGGTAAAGAGCTGTAAGGCACAAATTTTTCTGAATCACACAAAAATCTCTTTGGCTGTATCACGAAATGGGACAGCTGTGCCATACCTTTGCCCAAAAATCACATAATAATATCAACTGTATGACTTATAGAGAATATCTTTCAAAATGCTCGTTTGATGAGATTTGGGAAGTAATCAGAGCGGCTTATGACGAGCCGGTGGAAATTAAGCCTCTATACCGCAGGCTCTATGATTCGATTATAAGTTTCCCAAAACTTAATACGGAGGAAATAATGGTGGTTTATACCGACAGTTTTTCCGAACCTGCGGTTGCTAACTGTTTAGCTCCATACGAAGAACTTGCCGACCGCGAGGTTGAGTTATCATTTGATCTGATTGACGAAATCTCTGACGTTCAGATTGCTGCACATTTGTTGTGGTGGTCATCAATCTTTAGCTTAAGAACTGCGGAAGAAAGAAGCGACTGCATTTTATATGCCTCTAAAGAGAATTGGGCAAGAATGGATCCTAAAGTTAATGGCGAGCTGGAAGCTCATAAAGACGAATGGGTGCATCTAAAAGAATTGTGGGATATTGATAAGAGGAGTAGTAAACGCAAACTACTTCGTTTTTGGCGCGACACAATCCTCGATGATTTTAATTCCCAATCGCTTAGATGGCTTATCCTGAGAAAACTGGAGTATAGTATCGGATACTGGAATTTCTTTTACCAAAAGAGACTGAAACGTGACGGAAAATGGAGAGAGAGATTGCGTCATATGCAAACGGCATACAAACTCTTGAACATTTCTATGGATGGCGAGGAAAGGGAAGGTAGCTCCAATGTCAATCTACGCAACGCAGCTCGATTTGAAATAGAGGTGAAGGGGGATGAAGATCCGGGAATACTCGAATGTATAAAATATGATTTGTGGATGGAAAAAGCCACAAACCTAATCTTTCCTTATATTGGCAGACATTATCGTGAATGGTATCGTCATTAGACCTGTATCACGAAATGGTACGGCCAGGCTATATCTTTGCCGAGAAAATCTGTAATATGGAAGAAACAGTAAGATATAAAAGCATCTCTGACGAAGGTATTCAGTCGTTGGGCGCGATGATACCGACACAATTGGCTGATGAAACCGATTATGCAAATGGCAAATTGGCTGAGGCACTAGGCTGTGATGTCACCGGGTTTGTCGCCAACCGGCTACAGATGTCTCCCGATGAGTTGCCGATAGCCTTGGCGGCGGAACAGGTCGACGGTGTCGCCCTGGCAATCTACAATATCGAGGCCCGCGGTCAGTCGGTGATCATCGGCGACCAGACCGGTATCGGCAAAGGTCGACAGGCGGCGGCCATGATACGTTATGGAATGTTGGCCGGTTATCTGCCAATATTCCTTACCGACCGTTATACCCTGTTCAGCGATATGTACCGCGATTGCAAGGCACTCGGCATCAAGGATGCACGGCCATTGATATTGAACACCAAAGTATCAATCGTGGACTTTGACAAGCCACTCAAAGAAGAGACTGCACCAATGACCGACGAAATCTGGAGTCCCGAAGAAGAATCTGACGAGGAGGAAGTCGCAGGGCTGTATGCCAGGCAGTATGAGGAGGTCTATATGTCGCCCAAGAAGTCAGAGTTGGAAATGATGTATCAGGTCGGCGACATTCCCGAAGGGCGGTTTGAATATGTGATGCTTACATATTCCCAGCTGAAGGATGCCCGCAAGGATATGACGCGACTTGATTTCCTGACGTCTCTGTGCGAGAAGCACCGTGTGCTGTTCGTTTTTGACGAAGCGCACAAAAGCAGCAGTGTTACGTCAGGAAAAATATCTGTGGTTACACAGTGTATCAATTCCATATTAGAGGCATCGCCACAGACTCAGTGCGTCTTCCTTTCAGCCACTTTTGCCAAGCGTCCGGAATGTCTGATTACATTCATGCGTCAGACAATACTCAGTTCGCTTGCCACTAACGATACCCTGCAAGCCGCCTTTGCCAACGGCGGCGTTCCCATGCAGGAATATGTAGCGTCGAAATTGGCCAAAGAGGGACAGATGATTCGGCGCGAGCACTCCGGCGAAGGTATTCCGGAGCCGGTCTATACATACCTCGATGACAAGTTGGCATTACACACCGAGCTGTTTGACAAGGTGATGTATTGGTTCAGAGAGTTGGTGAACCTGTCGGATATGGTCAAAGACTTAGTGGCCAAGGCTATGTTCTTGGACGTCCCAATATTCCGACCATATCCCACGCGAGCGCAGCTTTTCTATGTCAACAAAATTCTCTTGTTGTCCCTGAAAGCAAGAGATGTAGCCGAGGCAGCTGTCCGTGAGGTGCAGACGGGGCGCAGCGTGGTAATTGGCATGAGCGACACCCTTGAATGTGTGCTTCGCGACAGCCTCGACGAGTTCGGCGAATGTCCTAAGGGTGATTTCTCTACGATTCTGCTGCGTCTGTTGGAGAAAACGCTGCGTAATCCGAAAAATCCCGACGAAACCATCTTTGAGTTGGATATTTCGGATGTCGCCGACCCGAGCGAGCTTCAAATCAAGCAGGAAGATATAAGAAACTACTCCCAACAAATTCGTGAGGGAATATCCGAGGATGTGTTTCATCTGCCGTTGTCGCCGATAGATGTCATTCGGCAACTGATTACGCAGGAGAGTTTTACCGACACCAAAGGAGTATCGCGTCATATCCGCTTCGAGGAATGTACGGGTCGTGCACGGCAATTGGAATATCTTTCGCCCGAAGGAGATGATGAATTTGTAAATGCCACGGTTACTCCGAGGAAGAAACGACATTCCAATCATATCTATAATGATTTTCAAAACAATAAGTTAGATGTCATTCTAATTAACGCTTGCGGCGCAATCGGCGCAAGTGCTCATGCCGTGGCGACGGTTGAAGTGCCGGAGCAAGAAGTGCGTCAGCGAAAGATGCTGATAGTTCAAAATGACCTCGACGTGAACATCGACCTTCAGAAGCGCGGTCGAATCAATCGTACCGGGCAGGTCGAAGGGCTGCCGCCACTCTACGAGTACATCATCACTGCCATCCCTTCGGAGAAGCGATTGAATATGATGCTGAGGGCAAAGCTCCGCTCCCTCAGTGCCAATACGACCGCCAACCAGGATCAGGACAAACGACAGGCCGACTTCATTGACATAACAAACAAGTACGGCAATGTCGTGGCACAGGAATATCTCAGCGCCAATCCCGAACTTGCGTTTGTCCTCGGACTGAAAGCGAAGACTACCGCGAGCCAGTTGCTTGCTCGCGTGGCGATGTTGAGTGTTGCCGCGCAACAGGAGATTATCGACGAAGTCTTCGGCGCTTATCAGAATATGGAGCAAGAATTGCGCCGCATCAACCAGTGGGATCTTGAACGCGAATACCGCGACTTTGAGGCCGAATTTGTCAGAGAGGAACTATTAACGGCTCCGATAAATGACGATGCCCTTGGTGGCGCGTCAATGCTCACGACATTCCGATGCCGGCATCGTACATACCCCTACGATGCAGCGACATTGCAGAAATGCTTTGATGCAGCGGATAACTCACCATACTGTCGGAGGCTGTATAAATCTCACGAACTGCAGAAGGAGATTGAAAAGTTCTTCCGAACCGAGCGAAGCGCAATTCGCGACAAGGCTAAGGCCCGAAGGGAAAAATTATTTGAGACAACGCTAATGGTGTTGCTCAAATATGGCGTTGACGATAAAAAGGCGCGTGAGATGCTTACGATGGCTCAACGTCCCGAAGGACTATGGGATGCGCAGCCGTTCTACGGCTCGAAAACGAACCAAAGAGATAGGATATTCCGTAAGTTGCAGGCTTACAATAAGGATTATGAAGATTTGGAGGCTCGCGAAAAGAAAGCTCTCGACGCGAAGTCGCAGCAGCGCAAGCAGCTGATGGAAGCCATATCTGAGGCTTATATTGGCCAAGGGTATCACAATATACTGGATGCGCTGCCAGTTGATGAGAACCTGCATCATGTAATGGCAGTACTCAAAGAGGTGCGTTTCGGCAAGACACCCAAAGACCGGTTCAATCCCGGCAAAGTGCAATTTGTGTTTGCGCTGACGGCTGTTCACAAGGAACTCATATTGAACTTGGTCGATAAGGGCTCCTGACTTCGTCACTCAAAAAGTGACGATTTTTTATTGTGTTGACTGACAAATAGTTGTAATTTTGCGTCACCCGAATATGGGTGACGCAAAAGGTTTTTTAACTATGTTTGTAAGGAAGAAAAAGCATCGTTCAGGCAACGTTGGAGTCATAGTTGTGGAAAAAGTCGGTGGCAGGATGAAGGAACTTGCTACCATTGGCGTTGCACATGGCGAAGCAGAAGTTGACAATCTCGTCCTCAAGGCTAAAGAGTGGATTTCGAAGGAAGAAGCACGCCGCCAGCCTCGGCTCGATTTGTTCGGTGAAGAACGGGAGGCTTGTGAGCGTGAACGTGAAGAAGTGTCCCGTGTGCTGTCTCAGGTTGAGAATATTCTCCTAAACGGCTGCGACTTGATTCTTGACCGGACTTTTGACCGCATTGGCTTCAACCGCATAGATGATGATGTGTTCCGCAAGCTCGTGAAGGCGCGTCTGGCATATCCTGCGAGCAAGGCTGCCACTGTGGAATATCTGAAGAATCACTTTGACGATGACGTTGACTTGTCAAAGATATACCGCTATCTCGACAGGCTGAGCGACCACCAGCATGAGTTGGTGCAGGACATCAGCGTGCGCCACACGGCCAAACTGTTCGGGGGAAACATCGGGGTGCTGTTCTACGACGTCACCTCACTTTACTTTGAGGCGGACTATGAGGACGAGCTCCGCAGGACGGGCTTTTCTAAAGAAGGTCGCCACAGCAACCCTCAGATTATCCTCGGGCTGCTCGTAAGCCTCGGAGGCTATCCGTTGGCATATTGCATCCATGAGGGCAACAAGTATGAGGGGCACACGATGCTGCCGACGATAAACGCTTTTGTGAGCAAGTATGGCATTGATGATTTTGTGGTAGTGGCAGACTCCGGTCTGATGAATAACTCCAACATCGCTGAACTTGAGTCTCAGGGCTACAAATATATAATAGGCGCGAAAATAAAGAACGAAAGCGCAGAGATCAAGCGGTGGATACTGAGCCAGCCTAAAGCCGACCGCCAGATGGCGGAATACGACAAGGGCGGAGGACGCCGGCTGCTGGTCGGATATACCGACGACCGCGCCCGCAAGGACGCATACAACCGCGAGAAAGGCATCCGCCGCCTCGAGAAAGCCTACAGGCGGGGTACGCTCACCAAAGACAACATCAACAAGCGGGGATACAACAAGTTCCTCGCCATGAACGGAGAGGTGAAAGTGACCATAGACTATGAACGCATCGCCGACGACGCCCGTTGGGACGGGCTAAAAGGCTATCTGACCAATACGGCCATACCTATGGAGCAAGTCTATTCGGCATACCACAACCTATGGCACGTGGAACGCGCCTTCCGCATAGCCAAATCGAAGATAGAGATACGCCCGATGTTCCACTTCACACGCAAGCGCATCGAGGCCCATGTGTGCATCTGCTTCGTGGCGCTGAAAGTCTACAAGGAACTGGAACGCATGCTGAGGGTATCAGGCATCAAGATGAGCGTCGACAAGGTGCTCGCATTGGCCAAGACCATCACCACAATACAAATCAAGCTCCCATTAAACAGGGATGTTTACACCAAAACCATGCTGATGGCAAGGCATCAGCGCATCGCCAAACTCTTCGACGAAGACTTTTGGGTGACGCAATGACGAAGTCAGGTGGCAGCATGACATGGCGTATAAGAGCCTCCTTCGTAATACTGTGACACACAATACGTTGCGAAACGGCCTATTTCACACGGCGAAACAGCTCGTTTCAGACTGCGATTCGGCCCGAAACGCAGTGCAATTTGGACTCGAATGAATGACAAACAAAAAAAATCCCGACAGGGTGCAAACCTTGTCGGGATAAAATGAAATGAAAAGAAGGATGCAACCCCTACACGAGCCGAAGCCCGAGGAAGTCCGCCCCTAACTGGTGCATGCCGTTTTCTATCTTCTGTAACTGCGCATCGGAAATGTATGTATTACCTTTCTTGTATTGGCGCATCAAAGTCTCATTAATGCCGAGATAGCGGGCAAATGCGCTCACGTTCAGCATCGAATAATATTCAAACAATGATGACAAGTCAAACTTGAATACAGGAGCAGCCGACAGAATGGGAGCGGCTGCGCCCTCTCTTTCCTCCTCGCTTGCCTTTACTTCCTGCATTGAGTTCATAAAATCTGCCTTGGCTTCTTTCACCGTGCCACCACGCCCTATCAGGGTGTAAGGGCTTTCATCCACGTTATACGCAATGAATGTGCCGTCGCTGTCTTTCTCGATCGTCACAATAAAATTTTTATCTGCCATTTTCTTTTATCTATTGATAAAGACGAGGGGATGTGGTGCCGCTACATCGCCCTTGTTGTTAAAATCCGATTTGCTTTTTAAGTCTGGCGGCCAAGCCCTTGCGTACTTCTTGGCTCCCATGTCTTTCTAATTGCACGGTAACGCCTGTTTCTGGGTTGTAGTATTCATCATGTTCTTTGCCGTGCCTCACGAACTGAAACCCATGTTTTAACGCTTGTTTCTTTAACTCATTCCATTTCATTTTATTTTTGATTGATTAAACACTTGTTTTATTGACTCACTGCAAAGGTACTACAAAAACGTTATATATCAATCTTTTTATATAACTTTTTCGTAGTATATTTTGTCTTTTCTTCCTTCCTTACCTTATTTTATATACGTTTCGCCCTTGCGCCCTCTCATGTAGTGCTGTGGTACTCGGTTGGGTATGGCGTGTCTAATGGGTGGAGCAGGTATGCCAGACACCGCCAAGCCCAGCCGCCTCTGTGCTGTCCTCACTCCGTGTGGTGCCCTCGGCATATTGTCGAAAGTCACGACTTACGAGGGGGGAGACACGATGCAGAGCGAAGGCAGGCTTGCGCCTGAATCGAAGTTTGGGGGTAGAGGTTCAAAAAAAATAGCTATATATCAATTGTTTAGCATACTCTATTGGGGCGCGGCAACCTTCAGGTCTTTCCAGTCAATGGTTTTCAGCCTTATCTCGCCTATTATCTCGTTGTTCTTGTTCACGGCTTTCTTCTCATACAGGAAGTAAGGGTGTGCGTCGTCGCCGGAGCTTACCACGCTGATGTTGTTTGGCGAGAATATGCTGTCGTTGGGCGATGCGTTGAATATCGGCTCCTTGGACTTGTGCCACGACTTAGGGTCAAGCAAGTCGGAGGATGTGTCGGCGTACACCATGCCAAGGCAGCTGTATAGAGTCCAGCATCCGCTGGCGGAGTAGAACACGTACACGCGCTTGCCGTCGGGCGACAGCACGGGCTCGGGGTTCTCGTTCACGTATATGGGGTAGGCGGAGCGGGTGCCGTCGGGGTTAATCCACTGGCGTTCCCACTCGTATGTGGGCTGTGATATCATGTGGCGTTCGGAACTCACAGTCCACGGATTTGACATTGATGCTATGTATATGCACTGGGTCTCGGCTTCGTTGCGGCGGTATGGCCACCCCGACCATACGAGGTACTGCTTGCCGCCGCAGATGAATGTGGAGGGATGTATGCCCCAGTTCCATTCGGAGTTGGTGCGCAGCACACCCTTCATTTTGAACGTCCCCTTCATAGGGTCAGCAGAGGCGTTCTCTATGACGTATATTTGGTGGTTGTCGGTGTTGCCGTCGTCGGCCTCGAAGTACACGTACCACTTGTTGCCAATGAAGTGTATCTCGGGTGACCATATATGCTCGCGGCATGCACTGTCGGTGGGGAGTCCATATATTCTTCTTTCCGCAGTGGCGAGGAGCCTGAGGTCTTTCGTGGCATAGAGCGTTATGCCTTGCGACCTGTCCTGCATCATATAATAATATGTGTCGTTGTGGCGTATGGCGTATGGGTAGTTGGCCACAGAGAATAGCAAGGTGTCTGCCGGCTTCTTGTCGCACGACATCAGTATTCCGCATGCCGCCATGACGGTTATGATGTACATCATAATGGTTCTTTTCATCTCCATTGTAGCTTTTGTTTAATTGGCAATTGTCTCGGCCACCAGTATCGTACAGGTGCCAGTGCAGTCCTGCCAGTGTGTGGTTAGTCGTTCGGGTATGTGGTGAGGCGTTTCGCTCACGGCCCTGACATTATATACAAAGGTACGTTTTTTTATGCCCTGTCGTCAGTTACCGCTATCTTTTTTATTATTTTTTAAGTCTTTCAATAGAAAATTCTGTTCAAACCTTGATTTATGATAATATTTAGTGTACAAATTCTTTCATCTTTCATATATTTTTAGTTACTTTGCAATTGTAAACAATCAAAAACGAATCACGATATCTGAAAATATTTCAATCACGCATCTATATATACCAATAGGTATGCTGTCTTTTTAAGACAGAAGATTGTTGACAGGATGATAACAATATCAAAATTTCGGTGCGAAGAATCAAAATAAGCTATTATATTAACTATTGAATTTGAAATGAGAAAATTTTTAATGTCAATCGCTCTGTTCGCTGCTGCGTTCACAGCCAACGCGCAGACACCAGAGACGTTCAAACCTTACAAGGCGACAAGTCTCAGACTTCCCTCTGTGCCTCTTGTCGTGTCAGACCCATATTTCTCTATATGGTCGCCCTATGACAAGCTCACCGATGGTGACACACGCCACTGGACCAACGATGAGAAACCCCTTGAGGGTCTGCTCCGTGTAGACGGCAAGACATACCGCTTCATGGGTGCCAAGGAGAAGACCAGCCTTGAGAGCATCGCCCCCATGGCATCAGAGGAGGCTTGGAAGGCAAAGTACACACGCACCAATCCCGGTGCAGGATGGCAGAAGGAAGGCTTCAACGACAGCTCTTGGAAAGACGGTGAGGCTGCTTTCGGCTCTCCCGACCTCAACTATGTGCGCACTCGCTGGAGCGAGACCAACTCCGACCTCTACGTGCGTCGTGTGGTTGACGTTACGGCAGAGGACCTCAAGAACGACCTCTACCTCGTGTATTCTCATGACGACGTGTTCGAGATATTCATCAACGGCACCAAGGTGGCTGACACCGGCGAGACTTGGCGCGAGGGCGTGAAGCTGCATCTCGACGGCGACCTGAAGAAACTCCTCAAGCCCGGCAAGAACGTCATCGCCTCTCACTGCCACAACACCACAGGTGGTGCCTACACCGACTTCGGACTCTTCAAGAACGTGGCTCTCAGCAATGCCTCGGTGCTCACGGCACAGCAGAAGTCGGTGAGCGTGCTCGCCACAAGCACATACTATACATTCACTTGCGGCCCGGTAGAGCTCGACGTAGTGTTCACGGCTCCTATGCTCATCGACGACTACGACCTGCTCTCCTCTCCCGTCAACTACATATCTTATCAGGTGCGCTCTACAGACAAGAAGGCTCATGACGTGCAGTTCTATCTTGGCGCAAGCCCGCTGATAGGTGTTGACAAGAGCAGCCAGCCCACAGTGTCGTCTACCGTCATAGAGAATGGAGTGAAGTATGTGAAGACCGGTACCGTAGACCAGCCCATCCTCGCAAAGACCGGCGACGGCATCTGCATAGACTGGGGCTATCTCTACCTGCCGGCTATCAACGGTACCGTGAGCCTCGCTTCTGACAACGACATCAAGGCCGCCTTCTTCGCCAACGGCTCTCTGCCCCTCAGCAAGAAGGAGATAGTAAGCCGCAAGCCCTCTACCATGCCTACGCTCGCCTACGTACACAACTTCGGTACGGTGACTGGCAGCGCATCGAGCTACGCGCTCATCGGCTACGACGAGATAGAGGACATAGAGTACTTCTACAACCGCTACAAGGGCTACTGGGCGCACGGTGGCAAGGTCACCATCTTCGACCAGTTTGACAAGCTCGACCGCAACTACTCTTCTATCATGTCACGCTGCCGTGCGTTCGACAAGATGATATACGATGACGGTGTGGCTTCGGGCAGCGTGAAGTATGCAGAGATTCTCTCTGGCGCATACCGTCACGTCATCGCAGCTCACAAGCTGTTTGAGGACAAGGACGGCAACCTGCTGTTCTTCTCCAAGGAGAATAACTCCAACGGTTGTGTCAACACCGTAGACCTCACTTATCCTGAGGCCCCCCTCTTCCTGGTCTACAACCCCGACCTGCAGAAGGGCATGATGACCTCTATATTCGAGTACAGCTACTCTGGCCGCTGGACTAAGCCTTTCGCTGCCCACGACCTCGGACAGTATCCCCGTGCCAATGCGCAGGTGTATGGCGGTGACATGCCTCTGGAGGAGGCCGGCAACATGATTACCCTTGCCGCCATGATAAGCAAGATAGAGGGCAACACCAGCTACGTGAACAAGTACTGGGACATCCTCAAGACATGGACAGACTATCTCGTGGAGAATGGTCAGGATCCTTCCAACCAGCTCTGCACCGACGACTTCGCCGGCCATTGGGCACACAACTGCAACCTCTCCATCAAGGCTATCATGGGTGTAGCCGGTTTCGCCGAGATGGCACGCCTCAAGGGCGACGTGGCTGAGGCCGACAAGTACATGGCCAAGGCTAAGGCTATGGCCGCCAAGTGGGAGCAGGACGCACGTGAGGGCGACCACTACCGTCTGGCATTCGACCGCAGCAATACATGGAGCCAGAAGTACAACATGGTATGGGACAAGCTGTGGAACATCAACATCTTCCCCAACAACGCCATGGGCAAGGAGATAAACTACTACCTGGGCAAGCAGAACAAGTATGGTCTGCCTCTCGACAGCCGCAAGGAGTACACCAAGAACGACTGGATTATGTGGACGGCAGCCATGGCTCCCGACACCAAGACATTCCTGAAGTTCGTAGATCCTATCTACGACTACATGAATGAGACCGAGTCTCGCGTTCCGACCAGCGACTGGTACGAGACCAAGTCTGGCAAGATGGTGGGCTTCAAGGCCCGCTCGGTGATTGGCGGCTTCTGGATGAAAGTCCTCGCCGACAAGGTGTGCCAGGGCAAGTAATGGCTTATCCGCAGATACTGCTATGCACACAGTACGGCATGACATATAGATAGTGGTGTGAGGAGATGGCCTTGCGGCCTACTCCTCATACCTCATATATATATTATTGTCTGTACCTTATATATAATAGGTGACTTGAGAGTTAGTTATCCAATTTATATTAATAACAATCCTTATATCAATTTTACAAACATGTTTAAAAACTATGCGACAAGGCATCTCGGCTTCTTCGGCCTGATGCTCGCTTTTCTGACTTGTTGCCTCGTCTCATGTAGCGACGACAAGGTAGAAAGCGGAGGCAGCTTTGACCCGTCAAAGTCTGTTAAGATTACTGACTTCGTTCCGAAGTCGGGTAGTGTAGGACAACAACTTGTGCTTCAGGGAGAGAATTTCGGTAACGACACCTCCCTCATCAATCTTACCATCGGTGGTAAGAAGGCTATTGTTGTCAGTGCCAACAACACAAACATCTATTGCTACGTGCCTTCCAAGGCTTTCACGGGCGAGATAAACCTCTCTGTCGGCAACGACAAGATGGGAGTACAGACTGCCGAGGCTGCCGAGAAGTTCAACTACGAGCGCAAGATGGTGGTAGGTACACTCTGTGGTTACAAGAACGAGCGTGACGACCAGGGATGGAACGACGGTTCGTTCGAGACCTGTACAGGTTTCCGCAACGACGGTGTGATGCAGTTCTCACCCTACGACCACAACCAGCTCTTCATCGTGTACGACCAGGAGCCTACATACGGTCAGGTGGCACACGGTATACAGATTCTTGACCTCAAGGAGCGTACAGTGAAGACCATCATACCTCTGAGCAAGTTCAACAACGAGCGTCTGCGTACCATCGACTTCATCGTTGACCCGTTCGCATACGATGAGGACGGCAACGTGCTCACCGAGACAAAGACCGTGGTGGACGAGGAGACAGGTCTGGAGACAGAAAAGACTGTGGCCGTGCGCTCTGACGCACAGTGGGAGGCTAATGCTACCGCACGCCAGAAGCACTGGAAGGAGCACCTCATCCTCGCTGCCGACAACAACGACAACAACTACCGCGCACACTCTGTGTATATCGTAGACCGTGACTCTGAGGGCGAGTTCAGTGCCAACTCTTCTGTCCGCCAGCTCGCTTGCTACCGTCAGTGCAACGGTGCATCCGTTCACCCCAACGGTGAGATATACTTCACCAGCTACACCAATGGTGAGGTGCTGCGCCTTGACATGAACAAGTACTGGGACACTGTGGAGGCCAACGCCGTAAGCGCAGGCTCTGCTACATGGAATCCCTACGCCAAAGATAACCTCTACGACCCCAACACTGGCGAGTCTACGGGTACTGGCGCGTTCCAGAAACTCTACACTGTGCAGGATACTGGCTGGGAGTTCCAGATAGACATCCATCCTTCTGGAAAGTATGCCTATATCGTGGTTATCAACCAGCACTACATACTCCGTACCGACTATAATGAGGCTACTCACAGCTTCGCTCCTCCTTATCAGGTGGCAGGCCAGATGAAGACAGAGGGCTTCACCGATGGTGTGGGTAAGAGTTCTACCATGCGTCGTCCATACCAGGGCACCTTCGTCAAGAACGACAAGTACGTGGAGGAAGGCCGTGACGATGTATATGACTTCTACTTCTGCGACAGCCGCAACAACGCACTGCGCTACCTCACTCCCGAGGGCATCCTCACCACATACGCTGGTGGTTCTTCGGCTACTCATGCCGACGGCAAGACCGAGGGCTCTGAGAATGGTGAGCTCCGCGACGTGGCACGTTTCAACCGTTGCACGGGTCTCGTGAACGATGTACACAAGGATGCCATCACAGGCGAGAACACTCTTATCTTCTATATCCTCGACACCATGAACCGTTGCATCCGTACCATCACTATGGAGGACAACTCTTCAGAGGAGGAGGAAATACCGTTGGAGCCGTCTGAGGAGCAGACTGCGGCAACAGCCAACGTTAAGTAGAACTGCTAAACAACAGATTTTATGAAAAAGTATTTGTTTATCATATTCCTGTTCCTGGGCGTTGCCGTCAATGCCTTGGCACAGAAGGAAATGTCGATTTCAGGTACTGTCACCGATGCCACGGGTGAGCCTCTCGTAGGAGCCAGCGTCACCGTAAAGGACGTTGCCGGCCTGGGTGCTATCACCAACATCGATGGTCAGTACAAAATCAAGGCAAAGGAATACCAGACACTCGTGTTCTCCTATGTGGGATTCTCCACACAGGAGGTGGTGCTCAAGGGCGACAAGAGTGTCATCAACATCAAGCTGGAGGAGGACAAGGCCAACGCACTCGACGACGTGGTGGTTACGGCCATGGGTACTCAGAAGAAGCTCACCGTGACGGGTGCTATCTCTAATGTGGAGATGGGCGACCTGAAGCATTACAGCACTTCAAACCTCACCAACACCCTCGCCGGTAACGTGCCGGGTATCATGGCTTTCCAGTCATCTGGTCAGCCTGGTAAGAACACCTCTGAGTTCTGGATTCGTGGTATGTCCACGTTCGGAGCAGGAAACTCTGCCTACATTCTCGTTGATGGTTTCGAGCGCGACAATATCGATGATATCAACATTGAGGATATCGAGTCGTTCTCAGTACTGAAGGATGCCTCTGCCACCGCTATCTACGGTTCCAAGGGTGCCAACGGTGTAATCCTTATCACTACCAAGCACGGTAAGGCCGGTAAGGTGAAAATCAACGGTAAGTTTGAGACTTCGTACAACACTCGTACCATCACTCCTGAGTTTGTTGACGGTACCACATACGCCAACTACATCAATGAGGCACGCATCACCCGCAACTTCGGTGTGCTCTACCAGCCCGTGGAGATCGAACTCATCAAGAATGGTCTCGACCCCGACATGTATCCCAACGTAGACTGGCAGGACCTCCTGCTCAAGGACGGTGCCATGAGCTACCGCGCCAACCTCAATATCAGTGGTGGTGGCGAGACCGCACGCTACTATGCTTCTATGGCTTACACAGAGGATGAGGGTATGTACAAGACCGACCAGACTCTGCGCAAGGACTACAACACCAACGCCAACTACCGCCGTTGGAACTACCGCTTGAACGTAGATATCGACATCACTAAGACCACCTTGCTGAAGCTCGGTGTGGGCGGCAACCTCAACAAGCGCAACAGCCCGGGCCTTGGCGATGATAAGGTTTGGGGACAGATGTTCGGCTACAACGCCCTGTCTGAGCCTTTCCAGTACACCAACGGCTACTTCCCTACAAAATCGGAAACGGTGTTTGACCCTGATGAGGGCAACATTCAGGTCAACCAGCTCAACCCATGGGTGTCGTCTACACAGACCGGCTACAACCAGAACTGGGAGAACAACATACAGACCAACGTGACCCTCGAGCAGAACCTCGACTTCATCACCAAGGGTCTGCGTTTCACAGGCCGTTTCGGCTTTGATACATACAACAGCAACAACATCAGTCACCTCCGTATGCCGGCTCTCTACAATGCCAACAAGCGCGATACGGAGACTGGTGAGATAGAGTATAAGAAGATTGTGGATGCTGTGGACATGTACCAGACATCCAACAACAACGGCTCACGCCGTGAGTTCCTCGACCTCTTGCTCCACTGGGACCGCCAGTTCTTCAACGCTCACAGGTTCGCTGTGAACGTGAAGTTCACACAGGACTCCAACATCAGCACCCAGAACTTAGGCGATGATATCAAGAACTCCGTGTCTCGCAAGAACATGGGTCTCGCATCGCAGTTCACATACAATTTCAAGGACCGCTACTTCATCGACTACAACTTCGGCTACAACGGTTCTGAGAACTTCGCCAAGGGTCACCGCTGGGGCTACTTCCCCGCATGGTCTGTGGCATGGAACGTGTCTGAGGAGCCTTGGGTGAAGAAAGCTGCTCCCTGGCTCGATATGTTCAAGATACGCTACTCTGACGGTAAGGTGGGTAACGACAAGATGTACGACGGCGGCACACAGATACGCTTCCCGTACCTCTACACCCTCGGTGAGGTCGGTAAGGTCGGTGATATACAGTACAACTGGAGCAACGCCAACTCGGCTTCCGCATACGCCTACGGCGGTATTCACTACACCGCACTGGCAGCAAGAGGCGTGACATGGGAGGAGGCCCGCAAGCGCGACCTCGGTATCGACCTCGTGCTCTTCGGCCAGAAGTTCTCTCTTACTGCCGACTACTTCTATGAGAAGCGTACTGGCATATATATGAAGCGCAACTTCCTGCCCGGTATCCTCGGCCTTGAGAGTTCTCCCTGGGCCAACGTGGGCTCTACCACATCACAGGGTATCGACGGCAACTTCAAGTATGAGCAGCGCTTCGGTGACGTGTACCTCACCGTACGTGGCAACATGACATACAGCAAGGGTAAGATACATGAGTATGACGAGGAGAACAACGTGTACTCTTACCTCAACAACCGTGGCTACCGCATCAATCAGGTGCGTGGTCTCATCGCTGAGGGACTCTTCAAGGACTACGACGACATCCGCAACAGCCCCACACAGCAGTTCGGTACCGTGCAGCCTGGTGACATCAAGTACAAGGACGTGAACGGTGACGGCGTGGTGGACAGCAACGACCGCGTGGCCATTGGTGCTACCAACCGTCCTAACCTCATCTACGGTCTGGGTATGTCTATCGCATACAAGGGCTTCGACGTGAACCTCCACTTCCAGGGTGCAGGCAAGTCCAACTTCATGCTCACAGGTAAGTGTGTGTTCGCATTCAGCGAGGGCCAGTGGGGCAATATCTTCAAGGGTATGCTCGATGATCGCTGGATATCACGCGACATCTCTGGCACTGCTGCCACCGAGAACCCCAACGCCTCATATCCGCGTCTGAGCTACGGTGGCAACAACAACAACCAGCAGGAGTCTACCTTCTGGCTGCGCGATGGTCGCTACCTGCGTCTGAAGAACCTCGACATCGGCTACACGTTGCCGAAGACTCTCGTAAGCAAGATGCACTTCTCCAACATACGCTTCTACATATCAGGCTCCAACCTGTTCTTCATCTCCAAGAAGTTCAGCACATGGGATCCTGAGTCACTGCAGACACGTGGTGAGGACTATCCTATCACAAAGGCCATCACGGCCGGTGTACAGGTTGACTTATAAACACATTATAATTTAGGAAACAATTATGAAAAATAAATTTGCGATATATATGATGTCGGTGGTCTGCGCGGGCACGCTGCTCACCTCTTGCGAGGACCTCGACTCAGACAAATATTTCAAGGACCGCAAGACCATTGAGGTGGTGTTCCAGGACAAGACGCAGTCGGAGGAATGGCTCG
Source organism: Prevotella sp. (assembly GCA_022775985.1). Classification (GTDB taxonomy): domain Bacteria; phylum Bacteroidota; class Bacteroidia; order Bacteroidales; family Bacteroidaceae; genus Prevotella. The sequence goes on along the minus strand of JALFIM010000137.1, from coordinate 35,361 downwards.
CCTATGCCTACAGCTTCCTCAAGGGTTCCAACGCCGAGGTCACCAGCAAGGGTGGCACCGGCAATGGCGACGGCTCATGGAATCCGTTCTGCTTCGCCGATGACATGTACTACGGCGACCGCGACAACACCTTCGGCGACTCGAAGGATGCCACATGGGCTTCTTACAACTCGTTCCGTCTCGGTGAGTACGACGAGGGCGTGGGCCAGAACTCATGGATCAACTGCTACAAGGGTATATATCAGGCATCAGTGTTCATCCACAACATATACATGAACAAGGAGATGACCGCCGATGAGATAGAGGACTACCGTGGCCAGGCACGCTTCGTACGCGCCTACTACTACTGGCTGCTGCTCCGCAAGTACGGTCCTGTGCCCATCATGCCCGATGAGGGTGCCGACTACACCAAGAGCTACGACGAGCTTGCCATACCGCGTTCTACATACGAGGAAGTGGTAGACTACATCTCTAAGGAGATGATACAGGCCGCCAAGGAGATAAAGTACGTACACCGCGACGAGGGCAATGCCGCACGTCCTACCAAGGGTGCCTGTCTCGCCACACGTGCGCTGGCCTACATCTATGCTGCCAGCCCTCTGGCCAACGGTCAGCTGCAGAACGGCTCACATCCCGCAGGCGTGACCGACGATGCTGCCAAGCAGCTCGTCAACAAGGACGGCACACACCTCCTCTCGCTCACATACGATGAGAGCAAGTGGGCACGTGCCGCTGCTGCATGCAAGGACGTGATGAACCTCAACGCATACGAGCTGTTCCATGTGGCTAAGGTGACTGTTGCCACCGATGACGCTCCTATCACTATTGAGCCGTATGATGATGGCGACTTCTCAACGAAGAACTGGCCCGATGGCTACAAGGACATCGACCCGTGCCTGTCTTACCGCAACCTCTTCAACGGTGCTGTGACGGCTGCCGACAACCCCGAGCTCATCTTCTCGCGTGTTGCCAACCTGTCGTCCAAGGACAACAGCTTCGGTGCCGGTGCTCTCGTCATCCACGAGATGCCTGTAAGCCTCGGTGGATGGAACACTCACGGTATGACACAGAAGATGTGTGATGCCTACTATCAGAAGGACGGTACCGACATCCCCGGCAAGGACAGCGAGATGAACGGTGGCGATGGCTCTGACCGTCGTACTGGTTGGACTACACGTAGGGACTATAAGGACTATCCCCCACTGCGTGCCAACGTGTCGCTGCAGTATGCCGACCGTGAGCCCCGCTTCTACGCGTCAGTGTCGTTCAACGGTTGTGTATGGGAGACTGTAGACGATCCGTCGTCATCCAACCGCAACCGTCAGATATTCTACTACCGCGCAGGTGGCAACGGTTATCTCAACGCGTTCTCATATCTGCGTACTGGTATCGGTATCAAGAAGTGGTATAATCCTCATGAGTATATCAACGATACCGAGAACCGTTACAGCAACATCCGTGAGAAGGCCGAGACCGCTATCCGCTACGCCGACATCCTGCTGATGTACGCCGAGGCTCTCAACGAGCTCGATGGCACCTATCAGGTGGAGTCGTGGGACGGCACGCAGACCTACACCATCAGCCGCGATGAGAATGAGATAAAGAAGGGCATACGCCCCGTGCGCTGCCGCGCCGGTCTGCCCGACTACACCGAAGCTGAGTATGCCGACAAGAGCGTGCTGCGCTCGAAAATCAAGCGCGAGCGTATGATTGAGTTCATGGGTGAGGGTCGTCGCTACTTCGACCTGCGCCGCTGGATGGACGCTCCCATCGAGGAGTCGAAGCCTATCTATGGTCTGAACGTGTTCCAGACGGCCTCCAACAAGGACGAGTTCCAGAAGGTCATCCCGACATACAACCTCCAGTCTACGTTCTCTGACAAGATGTATTTCTGGCCAATCTCTCACTCTGAGCTGAAGCGCAACAAGAACCTCACTCAGAACCCGGGATGGACATATAATGATTAATCTCTTAAAAGCAAACAAAATGAAGAAGATATCAATACTGTTGGCATCTTTGATTGGCGTGCTCACTCTCATGACCTCATGCAACGATGAGTGGAAGGACGAGCAGTACACCCATTATGTCAGCTTCAAGGCGCAGCTCAACGACAACGGCGTGACCTCTGTCTATGTGCCTTACAGCCGTCACAACGACGATGGCTCATACATGTATGGCGAGGAGGGAATCTCAAGCTATGACCTGCCGGTCATCGTGAGCGGCTCCACCGTCAATCCCAGCACCATCAAGGTGAGCATCGCTCACGACACCGATACCCTCGGCATACTCAACTATGCACGTTTCCAGAGCCGCAAGGACCTCTACTACGTGGATATGAACGACTATGCTGAGTATCCGCAGAACGTGACCATCGAGGGCGGACAGAGCGTCGGCCTGTTCAAGATTAAGTTCAACTTCAAGGGCATAGACATGGTGGACAAGTGGGTGCTCCCACTGACCATCGTAGACGACGGTGTGTCGCCCTATCCCTCACATCCGCGTAAGAACTACGCCAAGGCCATGCTCCGCGTATATCCTTACAACGACTACTCTGGCAACTACTCTGCCACCACCCTCACACTGGCCAACTCTGAGGATCCCAGCAACGCCATTGGTATGGAGACATCCCGTGCCTATGTCGTAGACGAGAACACCGTGTTCTTCTATGCTGGCGACATCAACGAGAAGCGCACCGACCGCGTGAACTACAAGATTTACGCACAGTTCATAGGCGATGGCCAGGGCTCTGTGAAGCTGTGGTCAGACAATCCTGCCATGAAGTTCACCACCGATGGCAAGGCTTCGTTCCGCATCTATGAGACCATGGATGAGGTGCAGCCCTACCTCAAGCACCGCTATGTCATCATCAACAACATCAGCTACAGCTATGTTGACTACACATCGGTGAAGGGTACGGAGATGGCCTACACCGCCAAGGGTACTCTGACTCTCGAGCGTAAGCTCAACACTCAGATACCTAACGAGGATCAGGCTATCGAGTGGTAATGCAAGCTATTTGCAACTAACTCTTTATATCAAGGCATCGGGAAGTGCGCGAGCATTCTCTCGGTGCCTTTTTTGTATGGCATGCGTATGGCATTCGTTGAAATCATTTTTGTGCACGATTTTGATTATCTACTTAATGTTTTTTGTATGGCAGCAGCCTGTAATTAGTTTTTTTATCTACATTTGCAAACAGATAAACAGTGGCCCGACAATTGAAACATGTTTCGTTGCTCTCGCGCTTACACTATCTGTTACCCAACAAGCTCAATAAAGACACAAGAATATGAAAATAACCGTAGCCAACCCGATATACGACTCTGTGTTCAAATTCCTTATGGAGGATGAGCGCATCGCAAAGACCGTGCTTTCAGCCCTGCTCAAGAAAGAGGTCGTGAGCGTGGAGATGCGTCGGCATGAGCACCCTAACATAACGCGCGACAAAATATCCATGTTCCGCATAGACTTTGCCGCAAGGGTGAGGGAGGACGACGGCACCATACGTCTCGTGCTGATAGAGTTGCAAAAGACATGGGTGGACACCGAGACGCTGCGTTTCCGCCGCTATCTTGCCGCCCAGTACAACGCCGAGGAAAACATCATGCCTGACGGCAAGGACAAGGGCTATGCCATTCCCATGATTGCCGTATATCTGTTGGGGCACCGCATCGGTGACATCGACAAGCCAGTAGTATATGTTGGGCACAAGGCCCTCGACTATGACGGCAAGGAAGTGAAGAACGGCGAGAAAGACCCTTTTATAAGCAGTTTGATTCACGACAGCATCATCGTGCAGATACCTTTACTTCACGGTAAGATAAACAACCGCCTTGACAAAGTGTTGAGCGTGTTTGACCAGTCACACCGCACAGAGCAGAGCCAGCAGATAATCAGCCTTGACGAGCACCTGTACAGAGACGATAAGGAGATGATGCACATACTGCACCGCTTAAGCCTTGCGACGATGAGTGCGGAACTGCGACAGAAGATGAACGATGAGGACGAGATTATCTCCATTATTGAGGCACGCGACACGCAAGTGATGCGCTTGAATAAGATAGTTTCTGAAAAGGATGCGCAGTTGTCAGAACCCTTGACTGCACTCATCGTCAGAGACCTTCGAAGGTATAGATTCCACCAATGCGTATAAATTAAAAAGGTATGTAAATATGTCAAAGAACGCCTGTCTGATATCATGACGCTGCAAAGTTATTGTTTTGCGCCAGCGATGTCAAGTCCTCCGTTATTCTTTTTCCGCTTTTCCCTCTCTTTTTTCCGCTTTTTGTACTGCAATTTTTGATTCTTTATCTTTATCTTTGCAACATAGAACCTAAAACTAAAATATCAATGATAATGCAGACCTACAATCAATTCTCGTTTATACGGAGTACTGTCAGCAGTTTCGTTCATCAGGCACATTATGGCTTGGTGATAAGATTCTTTTTCCTGCTATTTACATTAATCCCTGTTGCTTGTGTCGCAGATGACAGCAAGGTGTATGACGTAGTGGAGCAGATGCCTCAATTCAGAGGTGGTGCAGTGGCTATGAGGGAGTATTGTTTGCGCAATTTCAGATTTACTGAAGGTATGGATGCTCCCACTGTCAATGTCAGCGTGAGATGTATTGTGCGTAAGGATGGAACACTTGACAGCGTTAAGGTGGTCGGCGCGTCTGACACAGATGTCTCGTGCGAGGCTGTGAGACTTGTGCGGTCAATGCCCAAGTGGATTCCCGGTATGCATGATGGCAAGGCTGTAGATGTGCGTGTTACTGTCCCTTTGAGCATTATTAACAGCAAGCCTGGTGGACGCGTGATTTCTGCTGATGACATTCGGTATGGCAAGGCCGTCATGCGTATGCTGACGTATAATGAGGAGGGTAAGGCCGTGAGCGTAGACAGCCTTAATGCTTTCATTGGCTTTCTGGAGCATACGTTAAGCATCAGGCCCGACCATCCCAATGCCGTAGAATATCTTATCCGCTCATACGTGTCGTTGGGGAAATATGACCAAGCCTTGAAAACAGTGGCGCGATATGAAAAAAGTAAAGGATGCGTACCAATGTTTGTATATTTCTATCGTGGACTTATATACGATATGCAGGGGCATAGTGACAATGCCGATGTGCAATACGCAAATGCGCTGAAATATGTTGATGACGAGAAAACGCTGTTTGACGTATTGCACAAGGCTTTGCTCATGGGCTTTCTGAAAGGCCGTAGGGCACAGCTTGACGTTCTCAGCAAGGCTCTGGATGACCCGAAATACGAATCCATGAGACGCGACATTCTGCTGCCTCGTATAAGGGAGGCCCAGCAGTTCGAGCGTATGGCAAGCGTTAGGTATAACGCCTGTCTGGTGGATGTAAAATAATGATGTGTGTTATTAAAATGATAAGTCCATATTTAAAAATGATGTTATGGGTATGAAAGTATTTGGAGTGGCAGTGCTGGGTATGGGGCTTGCATTGGCTTCATCGGCGTGTACACGTCGGTCATGTAATAATGCCCGACAGAATCAATCAGTAGTTGCAGAAGGTGATTCTTGTGATGGCGCAGACTGCGGTCAAACCACCGGAAAGGCCACTGGGGCTCTGGAGCAGTATGCCCAGAAGTATTTTACGCCAGCTGACAAGAAAGGCTTTGAGCAGTTGAAATCTGTGTCGGCAGACATGATGCGCAGCAATCCTGATTTTGTGGTTTTGCACTTCTTCATCACTAATGGCAGTTTCAATGGAAAAACTCCATCGGAGATATATGCGCAGGAGAATACGTGGGCGGAGATGATGAACGACCTTTGCACTGAATATTTCTCAAAGCATGTGAGTGGCTATCGTAAGTCTGCAAATCTCGCTGCTACGGCAGACAGGGCCGCATCGCTTATGGCACATGAGCTTAAATCGCTTTCTGAGGGCAACAATGCGGAGATGAACCACTGGGGATATGTCATGCGTTGCACCAATATGTACAAGATTATAGCACGTAGCATAGACAGGCAGCAGCATGCATCTGCGGCTGCAAAACCGTTGTTTAGTGCCGAGGCATGTCAGTGGAGCGGTTTGTATGACGCATTCCAGACGTTTGCGAAGTATGCTGTGGATATGAAGTTTGACGGGGCTTCAATGGTTCCTGCAATGTTCAGTGGAGCTTGCCTTGACGTGGTAGAGGCACGTATTGCTTTGTTGGATAAGAAAGACAAACCGATGGGCAGCACTGCGCAAGCCGTGGCGAAATTCAACTCCTCTGTGGATGCGTGCGTGAAAAAACTGTCTGAGAGTATTGACGGTTCCAATGAGGATAAACATCTGATTGAGCATAAGAAAGAGTTGGAGAAACATGCAGCCGAGTTGAAACGCCAGATGACAGCATGGACTTCATCCGTCAATGGTTTGCGAAGTGCTGACAGCAACCTCAATGCTTCGGCCAGTGCTTTCATCGGCATCATGTCAGACGCGGTAAAGCGTTGTGCTGAGTAGTGGTGACAAATGTTACAAGTAGAAGTGTCACGTAAAATTACTACCGTATTATGATTACCCCCCCCATTAAAGAAAAGAAAGATATTTATGAATGATAAGGAAAATATAAGATACTATACTGAGGAAATTCTGAAAAGAGGGTGTGGTATAGATGTCTTTGATAAGTGGAATGGGGGGGGTAAGTAAAGTATTCAGGTTGTCTTTTTACAGTATAGTGTTGATAAAGAGAGGCGAGTTCTGCATAGATATAAATTTTGAGAAATACAAGATCGCTTCCAATGATGTGTTGATAATGCGTCCTGGTGACGTGATGTCATGTGATGTGGATGAAAATGTTGATTTCTTGGAATTGAGCTTTCAAGAAGGCATAATAAGAAAGATGTTTCCTGATGGCACAATATTCCAGCATGTAGACGTCGTCTTTGACAAGTCTGCGCCGCATGTCTACACTGTTGAAGCCTGTCAGTTTTTGGATATGTGGCGCAATATCAAGTCTATGGACATGATGCTGGGCATGGATGACTACCCGTTGAGGAGATGTGTGCTTATAGCTCGTATCGTGGATGTGTTCTGTACCATGTATGACTTGTGCGGGCGTGTTTCTGACGGACAGGCTGATATGCGGAAGCCTGAAGCCGGTGAGTCATTTCAGGATTTGGTAGACAAACACTACGCCAATTGGTCGAGAGTGGCCGACTATGCCAGATATTTGTGCATGTCTGAAAGTAGTCTGCTCAAACAAGTGAAGATGAAGTACGGCAAGACACCCAAGCAGATGATACAGGAAAGGCGTATCTTTGAAGCCAAGCAATTATTGTTGTATAGTAACGACGATGCTGAAAGCATAGCCGTCAAGATAGGGTATAGGGATTCAAGGGGCTTCCTTAGGGCGTTTTGCGACTATACAGGTATCGGCGTTGACGACTTCAGAAAAACAAGGAAGTAGCAGCATTGACGTGCCGTTGAAAAAAAAGTACGCAAGTCACGTGGCTTGCGTACTTTCTTTTTGCTGTGTACGGCATGGATATCACTTCTTCCAGATGAAGCGGTAGTTGAAGCGGCGGTTCGGGGCGGTGTCGCCGTCGGTGCAGAGGGATATGGCATCGGTGAGCGATGCGGGATTGTCGGCCCACTTGAAGTCGAAGGTCGCGCTGTTGCCGCTTACGCCTATGAGGCTCTTGTCGAAGCACAGCTCCAGTCTGTTGTCATTCACTGCGAAGCGTGCCTCGCCTACCTCAGTCCATGACTGCGACGCGCTGTCGTAGCGCATGACGGTGGACTGGCCGTCGCCTTTTACCTTGTAGTTTACGATGTAGTCATAGCCCTCCCAACCCGTGGACTGGTCGCAGTCGGCATTGATGAGCAGCAGCATCCAGTTCTTGTCTGATGACGGCGAGAGAGCTGAAGCCGTCTCGGCGTAGAAGCTCACCGTCTTGTCGCCCACGGCCACCTTGCTCTTTACGATGTCGTTGCGCCCAGAGTCGTTGGTGTAGTGGTTGCCGCCGTAGCCGTTGTGGTTGCGGTGCGCCACGTCGCCCTTGGTGTCGTAGTAGGTCACGGCCACGGCATCCCAGTCGGCGAAGTCGCCGTCAATGGCAATGGTGCTGAGGCCCTTGTTCTCGGGTATGGCCCGCACGCCCTTGTAGCGGCGTATGTTCTGCACCATCTGCATGTAGTAGTTGTCTGTGTAGCCGCCCTTCATGGGCTGTATGGTGCGGTTGAACTCAGCGTTGTACTGGTCTACGAAGTAGAATGGGTTGGTGCGTCCGAGAAACTCCGTCGGGCCGGGAGCGTCGCTGCCGGGAGCCTTGCCAGACTGATACTTGCCGGCCGTCCACTCATTCCAGTCGTTGATGTATATGAAGTCGGGGTCTACGGCCAGTGCCTCGTCCCAACGGTCTTGGAAGTATATGCCGTAGCCCTCGGGGTTGGTTACGGTGCGTCCGAGCCATGGCACGTATGCCTGTTCGGGCATGTCGCGGTCGTTGAGGGCAGGCTCCTTGGTGTTCACGCGCCAGCACTTGCCCGTCGTGGATATGGCGTGCTGCGCCGGTGTGACGGCCATCTGCTCCAGCCGTCCGTTGTGCGTGGCGGCGCGGTTCTTCGGCGACATGGCGGCCACGCTGTAGTCGTTGAGCTCATAGCCGAACGACCAGTTGTCCTCCGTGCCCACGTAGCGTTTGCCGTTCCAGTTGTAGTAGCCCCACCACATGTTGCGCAGGGTGAAGAACGTGAGCACCTCTGGCGGATAGGCCGAGGTGTTGTGGCCGGAGCCGTTGGCATCCACCGACGGTGTGGCGTTGTACAACAGGAGCGGCTTGCGTGCCCACTCAAACCACAGGTCCTTGTATTGTCCTGCGGCATATATGCGTGTGTACAACTGTTTCACCACGTTCACCACATCGCCGTTGAAGGCCCAGAAGCAGAATTTAGGCACGCTGTTGCCCTCAGCCTTCATCTTGGTCATGGTGTCGAACAGCACCTTCCATTCGTCCCAGTACATCACGGCATTGGTCACATCGAGTATCAGCACGTCTACGCCGGCATCCGACAGCATGGATATGTCCTTGCGTATGACGTACTCGTCCTGACTTAGGAAGTAGCCGTTCTCTGGCTCTCCCCAGTGGAAGGAGCCTTCCGTCCAGTGAGGGTCTTTGTCGTCGAGGCGGGCGTTGGGCGATGCCTCGAGCACCTTCGTCACGTCGCCGTTGTACGGTGAACTCATGTTGTACTTGCCCTCGTCATGCCATGTCACGTAGAATATGCCCACGGTGCGCTTGCGGTCAGACTTCAGTTTGGTGTCGGCCGAGGTGGGCATGACGCGCCCCAATGCATCTGTGGCCACCCATGTGTCCGCCATGATGTCGGCGGGTGTGTCATCGTCTTTGGGAGTATCGGGAGTCGGTGGGGTGGGAGGAGTCACAGGGTCATCGACTTGCGATGAGCCTGAGCATGCTGCCAGCAGTGCCGCTGCTGCCAGGGTGAGTAGTGTGGATGCGAGTGCTCTCATGTCTTTACGGTTTTTTAATAGGTGTGGAAAAATGTACTATATGTGAGAATATTGCGTAAAGTTATGAAAAATCGGGCATATCAGATAGCGTTCGCCATTTTTTAGAGTTGATAGGTCGTTAATTATGGTATGCGGCTCCTGCGGCATGGAGAAAGAGCAAAAACTCGTCATCGTTTTCTCTCTTATTGTCATAACCATTGCCATGTATAGCGAAAAATACGGGCAATGGTGCCGATACTTGTTTTTTATTGCTAAATTTGTATTCGTTACCGCGTCTGACGCGGGCGCGGAGACGCGCGGCAGTCATGGCTGGTGACCACTTCACACACTTCTGAATAATAACTTTAACCAATCCATAAGATTCTTATGACATTAAACATTCGCTCTCTAATCGCAACTTTCGTCATGGCTGCCACGGCAACTGCGGTGTCGGCGCAGACCACCAGCAAGGTGGTGGACCGTCCCGACAACACATCGCAAAGCAACAGCTACGTCAACGCAAAGGCTCCTCTGCGTCAGCAGTGCTTCATGAAGCTGCCGCTCGGCAGCATACGTCCAGCAGGATGGGTGGGCCGCTATCTTGAGCTTCAGCGCGATGGCCTGACAGGACATCTCGGGGAGATATCGGCATGGCTCGACAAGGACAACAACGCATGGCTCACCAGTGGCGGCGACCACGGCTGGGAGGAGGTGCCCTACTGGCTGAAGGGCTACTGCGACCTGGCCTATATCCTCGGCGACAAGAAGATGATAGCCGAGACCAAGACATGGATAGAGGCCATACTCCGCAGCCAGCGCGAGGACGGTTCGTTCGGCCCCATCAACATGCACGGCGACAAGCCTGAGCTCTGGGCACAGATGATAGTGCTCTCCACGCTCCAGACCTACTACGAGTACACGCACGACGAGCGTGTGCTGAAGCTCATGAGCGGCTACTTCAAGTGGCAGCTCACTATACCCGACGACAAATTCCTCGAGGACTACTGGGAGAACAGCCGTGGCGGTGACAACCTCTACACCGTGCTGTGGCTGTACAACCGCACTGGCGATAAGTCGCTCCTCGACCTCGCGCACAAGTTGCACCGCAACACCGCCAACTGGACTATGTCTACATCACTGCCCAACTGGCACAACGTGAACATCGCGGAGTGCTTCCGTGAGCCCGCCACATACTACATGCTCACGTCAGACCCGAAGATGCTGCATGCCTCATACAACGTGCAGAACCTTATCCGCCGCACGTTCGGACAGGTGCCCGGCGGTATGTTCGGAGCTGACGAGAATGCACGTATGGGCTACATAGACCCGCGCCAGGGCGTGGAGACCTGTGGCATGGTGGAGCAGATGGCCAGCGATGAGATAATGCTGCGCTTCACCGGCGACCCTGTGTGGGCTGACAACTGTGAGGATGTGGCCTTCAACTCATACCCAGCTGCCACTATGCCCGACTTCAAGGCCCTGCGCTACATCACCTCTCCCAATATGGTGCAGAGCGACTCCAAGAACCACAACCCCGGTATCGACAACCGTGGCCCGTTCCTCTCTATGAATCCCTTTAGCAGCCGCTGCTGCCAGCACAACCACTCGCAGGGGTGGCCTTACTACAGTGAGAATCTCATCTATGCCACCCCCGACAACGGCATGGCTGCCGTGATGTATGCGGCATGTACTGCCGATGTGCTCGTAGGCAACAATAAGAAGGTGGTGGTGAAGGAGGAGACCAACTATCCGTTCGATGAGAACATCACGTTCACCATAGAGAAGGGCTCTGCCGAGTTCCCATTCTACCTGCGCATACCGTCATGGACGAAGGAGGCCGAGGTGGCAGTCAATGGCGAGCGTGTGTCTGCCACTCCCGTCAGCGGCAAGTATCTCGTGGTAAACCGCAAGTGGCAGAAGGGCGACAAACTCACCATGCGTCTGCCCATGACCCTTGGCATGCGCCGCTGGGCCGTCAACAAGAACAGCGTGAGCGTAGACTACGGCCCGCTCACCATGTCGCTCAAGATAAAGGAACGTTATGTGAAGCGCGACAGCAAGGAGACGGCTATCGGCGACAGCAAGTGGCAGAAGAACGCCGATGCGTCGAAGTGGCCCACAACGGAGATTTATGCCGACAGCCCATGGAACTATGCCTTGGTGCTCCATGGAGGCTTCCTGCCATTGGATATAGAGGTGGTGCGTAAGCCATGGCCTGCCGACAACTATCCGTTCACGCTCGACAGCGTACCTCTGGAGATCAAGGCCAAGGGCCGCCGCGTGCCCTCATGGACGATGGACGAGACCGGCCTGTGCGGCGTATTGCCCGATGAGGATGCCCCCAAGGCCAGCGAGACGGAGTCTATAACGCTCGTGCCGATGGGTGCCGCACGTCTGCGCATCTCCGCATTCCCCACCGTGGAGTAAGCGTCACGCACATATCTTACTTCTTATTATAAGGAGCCATAGCCTTCCGCCCGACCAGTATCGGACGTAAGCTATGGCTCTTTTTGCGCTTGTCGTGTGATGTTGGGGTAAGTTTGCTTTATATCTCATCATTGTACTATGGCGTGTGTATCTATCGTTTTCTCTGATTTTTTGCATGAAAATAGTTTTGATTGCCTGATTATGGGCGAAATCCTTGGCATAACGTGGCGTGGCTGGAGTCTTTGATAGTAATGCTTGATGCCGTTTGATAATATGATATATTGGTCATACGGTGAATGTTTGACCATGAATATTTGTGTGTCCCCATCGTGTTTTAGATTCTGAATACATGTTTTTCAGTGCTCTGTTTTTGATATTTATATGTAAAAAACGACCAAATAATATAAAAAATTGATATTTATTGCTTATTTATCGGATTTGTTTCTTAATTTTGCATTGCGTACCAAAGGATTGGCGGCCAAGAGCGTGTCGGCGATTCATTCCATACATGAACACGCGGAGCGTAGACCGTTTGTAGCCGCAGACGGCGCAGTCTGAGGGCAGTACGTGCCACAGTGCGGGCTTTATGCCATTAGCTCAGGCACAGGTTTGTAAAAGCATGTACGCAGATTGGAAAACAAAGAAAAATTCAATAAACAAGAAAATAGTGATTTGTGTCAGCCTGTGAAGGTTGAGGTTTTAAATGTTATTAATTGTAAGGTTTGGACGGACATTATCCGTTCAATGTGTGAGTCGGGTGGATGTGAATCCACCCGTTTTTCGTTTCCAGCAACAAAACACAATTGACTTATGTCATTTTTGGCGTTTTGCTTGCGTATTATACCTTTTTCCATTAACTTTGCAGATGAAGTCAGTGGTGCCACGGCAGTCTGCCACCGTAAGATACGGTGCTCAGGCGTGTGACACACGACGCAGGACACACAGTCAGTCCTGACCTACACACGAAATGCAACCAGCTACAAGGCATCGTCCGTGTCGCCGCTTTCGGACAGCACGTGGCGACGGCCATCGGCAGGGAGCTGCCAGCTATGGATGATGCGTGGCTCTACTTAATCAACAATTCAATATTCAGATTTATTATGACATTTAAAATCTTATGTACTTCCCTCATTGCGCTTGCTGCCGTCAGCGTGGGCGCGAAGGAGAAACTCACGCCGGTGGATTATGTCAATCCGCTCGTCGGGACCGAGTCAAAGGGCTCGCTCTCAACAGGCAACACATATCCTGCCATTGCCATGCCGTGGGGCATGAACTTCTGGATGCCCCAGACGGGCAAGATGGGAGACGGATGGGCTTACGTCTACTGGGCTGACAAGATACGCGGCTTCAAGCAGACACACCAGCCGAGCCCGTGGATCAACGACTACGGACAGTTCTCCATACTGCCCACCACAGGCCAGCCCGTATTCGATGAGGACAAGCGTGCCTCGTGGTTCTCGCACAAGGCCGAGATAGCCAAGCCCTACTACTACCGCGTGTACCTCGCCGACTACGATGTGGTGGCCGAGATGGCACCTACGTCGCGTGCGTGCGTCATGCGCTTCACGTTCCCTGAGTCAGACAAGGCCAACGTCATCGTCGATGCCTTCGACAACGGTTCCTATGTCAAGATACTGCCTGAGCGCAACATGATAGTGGGCTACACCACAAAGAACAGCGGCGGCGTGCCTCAGAACTTCAAGAACTACTTTGTGGTGCAGTTCAGCAAGCCGTTCACATACAAGGCTGCCGTGGCCGATGGCAAAATCTCCGAGGGAGGCACGGAGGCCAAGTGCGGGCATGCCGGCTCCATCGTGGGCTTCAACACCAAGCGCGGCGAGCAGGTCATCGTGCGCGTGGCATCGTCGTTCATCAGCGAGGAGCAGGCCGTGGCCAACCTCAAGGAGGTGGGCGACAAGCCGTTTGAGGCCGTGATGGAGGCAGGACGCAAGGAGTGGAACGACGTGCTCGGACGCATAGAAGTGGCCGATGACGATATCGACCACGTGCGCACCTTCTACTCTTGCTTCTACCGTTCGGTGCTCTTCCCGCGCAGCTTCTATGAGAATGTAGACGGCAAGGTCATGCACTACAGCCCGTACAACGGCGAGGTGCTGCCCGGCTACATGTTCACCGACACAGGCTTCTGGGACACCTTCCGCTGTCTCTTCCCGTTCCTCAACGTGATGTATCCGTCTATGAACACCAAGATGCAGGAGGGACTGGTCAACGCATACAAGGAGAGCGGTTTCCTTCCTGAGTGGGCAAGCCCCGGCCACCGTGGCTGCATGGTGGGCAACAACTCAGCGTCTATCGTGGCCGACGCTTACCTCAAGGGCTTGCGCGGCTATGATGCGGAGACTCTGTGGCAGGCTGTGGTGCATGGAGCCAACGCCGTACATCCGCAGGTGCCGTCGACGGGCCGCCTTGGCTTCGAGTACTACAACAAGCTCGGCTACGTGCCTTACGACGTGAAGATAAACGAGAATGTGGCCCGCACGCTCGAGTACGCCTACGACGACTGGTGCATATACCAGTTTGGCAAGGCTCTCGGAAAGAGCGACAAGGAACTCAAACCTTTCTATACACGCGCGTTCAATTATAAGAATGTGTTTGACAAGGAGACAAACCTCATGCGCGGACGCAACAAGGACGGCAAGTTCCAGTCTCCGTTCTCGCCGCTGAAGTGGGGCGATGCCTTCACCGAGGGCAACAGCTGGCACTACACATGGTCTGTGTTCCATGACCCGCAGGGACTCATCAACCTTATGGGCGGCAAGCAGACATTCAACAATATGCTCGACTCTGTGTTCAACGTTCCGCCATTGTTTGACGACAGCTACTACGGAGGCGTGATACATGAGATACGCGAGATGCAGATCATGAACATGGGTAACTACGCGCACGGCAACCAGCCCATACAGCACATGATATACCTCTATGGCTACTCCGGCCAGCCCTGGAAGACGCAGTACTGGATACGTGAGGTTATGGACAAACTCTACAATGCTCATCCCGACGGCTACTGCGGCGATGAGGACAACGGTCAGACCTCTGCCTGGTACGTGTTCTCGGCCATGGGTTTCTATCCCGTGTGCCCGGGCTCCAACCAGTATGTGCTCGGCGTGCCTTATTTCGACAAGATGACACTGCATCTTGAGAACGGCAACACCATGACCATCACCGCCAAGGACAACAGCAGCGCCACA
Source organism: Prevotella sp. (assembly GCA_022775985.1). Taxonomy (GTDB): domain Bacteria; phylum Bacteroidota; class Bacteroidia; order Bacteroidales; family Bacteroidaceae; genus Prevotella. The sequence goes on along the minus strand of JALFIM010000137.1, from coordinate 20,258 downwards.
CGCTATGTGGGCAGCATGACCCTCAACGGTGCGGAGTATAACCACAACTACCTTAACCACAGCGACCTCATGAAGGGCGGCAGCATCGTGTTCAACATGTCGGCGACTCCAAACAAGCAGCGCGGCACCCTCGACGAGGATGCTCCCTACTCATTCACCAACGCTATCAACGCCCAGAAGCAGGGCGGCAAGAAGCGTAAATAACACGACAGGTCAGATGCCGCTCGTGCGGCATCTGACCTGTCATTGGTTATGGCCGGGTGCGCGGCATCAGAGCATTGCCGCGCACCATGGCCCCACATTACGGCAGCAAGTGCCGTGTACATGCCGCGAGACTGTACATAGATGCGTGCCGCCGATACATCTTTTGACATATTTATCAATCTTTATATTCGCTTTCATGAAAAAAATCTTACTTCTGTCCTTATGTGCCATGGCCTGTATGGCCGTGCGTGCGCAGAAGGCAAACGTGCTGAAATCGCCCGACGGCACCATCGCCGTGAGCGTGACCACAGGCAAGAATATCTCATACTCGGTGAGTGCCGACGGCAATACCATCCTCGACGACTGCGTGCTCGGCATGACCGTAGATGGCAAGAACCTCGGCCCCAACGCCAAGCTGAAGGGAGTGAAACGCTCGTCCATCAACGAGACCCTGCATCCCGAGGTGCCGCTGAAGATGTCGTCGGTGCAGAACCGCTGCAATACCATGACGATGAGCTTCGCCGGCGACTTCGCCGTGGAGTTCCGTGCGTTCGACAACGGTGTGGCCTACAGGTTCGTCACACGCAAGAAAGGGCGCGTCAATGTAGACAACGAGACGTTCACCATCAATTTCCCTGCAGACTACACCGCCGACGTGTCACACGTCAACAACTTCAAGACATCGTGCGAGACCACGTACAACCATATCTCCACCAAGTCGTTCAAACCCTCTGACGACATGACCTATCTGCCGATACTCATCCGCACGGACAAGAAGTACCGCATACTCATCTCCGAGACCGACCTCAAGGACTATCCCGGCATGTTTCTCAAGGGCACGGGCAACAACGGCATGTCGGCCCTGTTCCCTCCATGTCCGCTGGAGTTCGGCCCCGACGGCGACCGCAGCGTTAAGTTCACAAAGACCGCCAGCTACATAGCCAACACCACAGGCACACGCTCATTCCCGTGGCGCTACTTCATGATAGCCAAGAACGACAAGGACATACTCCTCAATCAGCTTACATATCAGTTGTCGTCGCCCTGCGAGATAAAGGATCCGAGCTGGATAAAGCCGGGCCAGGTGAGCTGGGATTGGTGGAACCACAAGATGATATGGAACGTGGACTTCAAGTCGGGCATCAACAACGACACATATAAATATTATATAGACTTCGCCTCGAAGTACGGCATACCATACATCATACTCGATGAGGGATGGGCCAAGTCTACCACCGACCCCTACAACACCATCAAGGACATAGACCTGCCCGAACTTATACGCTACGGCAAGAGCAAGAACGTGGGACTGATACTCTGGCTGCCGTGGCTCACGGTGGAGAACCACCTGAGCGACATCTTCGCCAAGTACGAGCAGTGGGGCGTGCCTGGCGTGAAGATAGACTTCATGGACCGTCAGGACCAGTGGATGGTGAACTACTACGAGCGCGTGGTGAAGGAGGCTGCCAAGCACCATATCCTCGTTGACTTCCACGGCGCGTACAAGCCCTCGGGCCTTGAGCGCCGCTATCCCAACCTGCTGTCTTATGAGGGCGTGCGCGGACTTGAGAACAATGAGTGGGTCACTCCCGAGAACTCCATATACCTGCCTTTCATGCGCAATGCGGTAGGAGCCATGGACTTCACCCCTGGCGCTATGAGCAGCGCACAGCAGCAGTATGTGCGCAGCACCGACCCCACGCCTATGGTGGGCGGCACGCGCTCCTACCACATGGCACTCTACGTGGTGTTTGAGAGCGGCATACAGATGCTCTGCGACAGCCCCACACGCTATTATGCCGAGCCCGAGTGTACGGAGTTTATAGCCTCGGTGCCCGTCACATGGGACGAGACACGGGTGATAGACGCCAAGGTGGGCGAGTATGTAGTGGTGGCGAAGCGCAAGGGCAACAAGTGGTTCGTGGGTGCCATCACGGGCTCCAAGCCCCAGAAGCTCACGCTCCCGATGTCGTTCCTGCCGGCCGGCAAGCACCACATCACTTATTTCCAGGACGGCCCCAACTCATACCGTCAGGGACTTGAGTACAGGAAGCACAGTGCCGACGTAGACAATACGCAGACATACACCCTTGAGCTCGCGCCCAACGGCGGCTGGTGCGCAAGCATAGACTGACGGTAGACACCACAAGTCATAGAATATATATTAAACCTTTATAAAACCTTTATGGTCCCGCAGACCTCATGCGCCATGACGGCGATTGCCTTATAGCGGTGAGGCCTGCGGCCATGTCAAAAACATACATTATTACAGATTATGAGAAAAACTGCCATTCTTTTGTCTGCCATTCTCTCATTGCCTTTGCTCATGGGATGCAAGGGTGGAGAAGAGGCCGCTGGCTATGCGAGTCTGAAGAGCGGATTCGCCGTAGTACCTGACTCCGTACAGACCAGTGCCTACTGGCATTGGATATCGGGTAACATCTCCAAGGCCGGCGTGATAGCCGACCTTGAGGCCATGAAGAAGGCCGGCATCAACCGCGCTTTCATCGCCAACATCGGCCTTCCGCCCAATGAGGCCCCCACGGGCGACGTGAAAATATTCTCTGATGAGTGGTGGGACATCATGCACGCGGCCCTCAAGAAGGCCACGGAGCTGAACATCGAGATAGGTATCTTCAACTCTCCGGGATGGAGCCAGGCCGGTGGCCCATGGGTGAAGCCGTCGCAGTCTATGCGCCGCATCAGTTCCGTGGGTACCACGGTGCATGGCGGAGGCAGTGTCACCGCTACGCTCAAGGCTCCCAGTGCCGACTTCCAGGACGTGCGGGTGCTGGCGTTCCCCGCCCACGACGGTGCGAGCATGCGTCTCAGCAGCGCCAACTGCAAGATTACGTCCACGGCCTATGCCTCGGGCGTGAAGAACCTCTTTGACGGCGATGAGGCCACGACGTGCACGTTTGACAAGGGTGGCAGTGTGGAGATACACTTCGAGCCGTCGTCGGCCTTCACCCTCAGGGCACTGCGTCTGGAGCTTGCTGACCACACCATGTCGGCCAAGGCGTCTGTCAGCGTGAGGGAGAATGGCACGTGGCGTGAACTGAAGAACTTTACTGTAAACCGTGTCAACGCCGCGCTCAATACAGGCTTCGTGCCTTACGCTCCCGTAGTGGAGTCGGTGGAGGCCACCACAGGCAAGGAGTTCAAGCTCGTGCTGAGCGACATATCGGCAGGCACGGCCCTCAAGGAGGTGGTGATGTCTGCCGCCCCCATGGTGGAGAGCTATGCCGACAAGACCCTCGCCAAGATGTACCACAGCCCGCTGCCCTACTGGAAGGAGTATCAGTGGCCCGTGCAGCCTGCCGTGGACGACCCGTCGTTGGTGGTGGCGCAGAATCAGGTGCGCGACATCACGTCGTGTCTCAAGGGCGATGTGGTGACGTGGGATGCCCCGGCCGGCGACTGGCGCATAGTGCGCTATGGCATGCTTCCTACATATACCACCAACGGCCCGGCCCTGAGCGACGGGCTCGGACTGGAAATAGACAAGCTCAGCAAGACGCATCTCAAGAGCCACTACGATGCTTTCGTGGGCGAGATACTGCGCCGCATACCGGCAGCCGACCGCAAGACGTGGAAGGTGGTGGTGGCCGACAGCTACGAGGTGGGCGGCCAGAATTTCACTGACGACTTCCTCGACTCCTTCAAGCAGCGCTACGGTTACAGCGCGTTGCCCTTCCTGCCCGTCTACGACGGCGTGGTGGTGGGCTCGGAGGATGCCTCCGACCGATTCCTTTGGGACATGCGCCGCTTCGTGGCCGACCGTCTGGCCTACGACCACATAGGCGAGCTGGCACGCCTGAGCCACAACGACGGCATGACCACATGGCTTGAGAACTACGGACACTGGGGCTTCATGGGCGAGTTCCTGCAGTATGGCGGACAGTCTGACGAGGTGGCCGGCGAGTTCTGGAGCGAGGGCGAGCTCGGCAACGTGGAGAACCGCGCCGCATCATCGTGCGCCCACATCTACGGCAAGCAGAAGGTGTCGTCGGAGTCGTTCACATGCGGCGGCGATGCCTACCGCCGTTATCCCAACCTCATGAAGCAGCGCGGCGACCGTTTCTTCGCTGAGGGCATCAACAACACGCTGCTGCATGTGGTCATATCGCAGAAGCCTGAATACAAGCTGCCGGGTCTCAATGCCCCATACAGCAACGAGTTCAACCGCAACAACACGTGGTATCCGCAGCTCGACCTCTTCACCACGTATCTGAAACGTTGCAACCTCATGCTGCAGCAGGGTGTCAACGTAGCCGACGTGTGCTACTTCATAGGCGAGGATGCCCCGAAGATGACGGGACTCGTGTCGCCAGAGCTGCCCAAGGGTTACCAGTTCGACTATATCAATGCCGAGGTCATCATCCGCGACATGACCGTGAAGAACGGTCTGCTCACGCTTCCTCACGGCACGTCGTACCGTATGATGGTGTTGCCGCCGCTCACCACCATGCGTCCTGAGCTTATGGCCAAGATACGGCAGCTCGTCGCCGACGGCGGTGTCATCATAGGCTCACGTCCCGACCGCTCACCCTCGCTCGAGGGCTATCCTCAGTGCGACGACAAGGTGCGCACGCTGGCTGACGAGGTGTGGGGCAACGTAGACGGCAAGCAGGTCAAGGCACGCACTTTCGGCAAGGGTACGGTGATGTGCGGAGTCACCATGGAGGAGGCACTGGCCAAGGTAGGCTGCGTGCCCGACTGCGCCGTGAGCGGCGATGCTCCCGTGGCTTACTCGCACCGCCAGTCTGGATATCTCGACATATACTTCGTGGCCAACCAGTCTACGGAGCCCATCAGCTTCACTGCCACGTTCCGCAGCGCGGGCCGTCAGCCTGAGCTGTGGGAGCCTACTACGGGTGTGACACGTCAGCTCGGGCAGTTCACCCAGACTGCCGCCACCACTGCCGTGCCCATGAAGCTGCAGCCGCTGGAGAGCGTGCTCGTGGTGTTTGCCGCAGAGGGCGGCAAGGCTGCCACTGGCAAGCCCAACTTCCCCGACGCACGCACCGTGGCCACGCTCGACGGCGGCTGGACTGCCGCTTTCGATGCCAAGATGCGCGGCCCTCACAATGCCGTGAAGATGGATGCGCTTGAGGATCTCAGCAAGAGCACCAACGACAGCATACGCTACTACTCGGGCACCATAGTGTACACCAACAGCTTCAATCTCGCCTCCAAGCCTAAGGGCAAGCTGTTCCTCAACCTCGGCGACGTGACCGCCATGGCCAAGATTAAGGTCAACGGCCAGTATGTAGGCGGCGTGTGGACGGCTCCTTACCGTGTGGACATAAGCCATGCCGTGCGCAAGGGCGACAACAGCGTGGAGATAGAGGTGGTCAATACATGGGTCAACCGGCTCATAGGCGATGCTCATCTGCCTGCCGATGAGCGTCCGACATGGAGCCCCACCAATCCATGGACTTCCAAGTCGCCGCTCCAGAAGTCGGGACTCGTAGGCCCCGTGGTGGTGGAGAGCTTAGACCTCTAAGGAGCTTTGCCTTATGGGCACAGCCTCCTTTCATGTGTAGATAATCATATTTATTTTATGTCAAGAATTAGGGAGTTGGAGAATTTTCCTTTTCACAAGAACGTTGCTCTATGAGTATAGAATCAAGAAACAGAGAAAATGTAACGGCATGGCTGCTACTGTAATTGGCTTTCGTCGAACATTGTTTCTCAAATTCTTGATAATCTCTGTGATGGGGAAAAATTCTCTGATTGGCTTTCGCCGAACGTTGTCTCTCTAATTCTTGACATGATAAATAAGAAGAATGCTTTAATATAAAACTAATTCTGTGTACTTATTATAATGAGAAAAATCATCCTCCTATTGGCCCTGTCGGCATTTTACGCGGTATGTGTGCGTGCCGCCAACCTCACGGTGGGGCATCTGCTGTGCGAGTATCAGGACAATCCCGGGGCGGTGGATGCCACGTCGCCACGTCTCGGATGGAGCGTCGTGGCCCGTAACGCGGCCGTGCGCGGCGAGCGTCAGACCGCCTATCAGGTGTGTGTGGCCACGTCGCTGAGGCTCCTCAAGGGCAAACCCGATGTGTGGGACAGCGGCCGCACCACGGCAGAGGCTGCCCCTTATATAGAATATGGCGGTGCACCGCTGCGCACAGCTACCACTTACTATTGGCGCGTGCGCGTGTGGGACAAGGACGGCAAGGCTTCGGCATGGAGTGCTCCTGCCAAGTGGACTATGGGCATACTCACGCCCAGTGAGTGGAAAGCACAGTGGATAGGTGCTCCGTGGGACGGTGAGGCGGCCCGACAGACCGCTGACTCCTGCACGCTGTGCCCTGCGCCGCTGCTGCGCAAGACGTTCCGTATCGGCAAGAAGGTGGCCTCGGCCAAGGCGTTCGTCTCGGGCCTCGGCTATTTTGAGCTGTATGTCAACGGCCGCAATGTGAGCGACGACGTGCTCTCGCCCAACCAGACCAACTACTCGCACCGCGATGGCCTTGACGACAAGGTCATACCCATACTGTCCGACTTCAGCCGCTACCGCGTGATGTACGTGGGCTACGACATCACCAGCCTGTTGCGGACGGGCGACAATGCCGTGGGCTGCATCCTCGGCAACGGCTTCTTCAACTCGGTGAAGCACTGGGTGGCGGGCTTCGGCTCGCCGCGTTTCATAGGGCAGATAGAGATAACCTACACCGACGGCACGCACCAGACCATCGTCAGCGACCAGTCGTGGCAGGCTCATGAGAGTGCCATACGCTTCAACGACATCTATGGCGGCGAGATATACGATGCCTCGCGTGCCATGCCCGGCTGGGCTACGGCGCATGACACCTCTGCCGGCTGGCGGCCAGTAGCCCTGCGTCAGGCTCCCACGGGTGCCATGAAGGCACAGGACGGCCCTGCCGACCGCGTGGTGAGGCGCATAGAGCCTGTGAGCATCCGCCCCATGGGCGACGGACGCTATGAGGTAGACTTCGGCGAGGAGGTGTCGGGATGGGTGCGTCTGAGCGGCATCGACGCGCAGCGCGGCGACACGCTCATGGTGGCATACGAGAGTGAGTCGCCCAATGGCCGCAGCGTGTATGTGGCCGACGGCAGCGGCGATGAGTCGTATGCCACGCGCTTCACGTGGTATGTGTTCCGCAAGGCCATCGTGAGCGGCTGGCACGGACAGCTTGAGGCCCGCAACCTGCGTGCCGAGGTGGTACACTCAGCCGTGGAGAGGGCCTCGACATTCGAGTGCTCCAATGACCTGCTCAACAAGATATACGATATATGGCTCCGCACGCAGCTCGACAACATGCATGGCTCCGTGGCGAGCGACTGTCCGCACCGTGAGCGTTCGGCCTACACGGGGGATGGTCAGGTGAGCAGCGTCATGGTGATGCACAGCCTCGACACGCGCTCGTTCTACGGCAAGTGGATTCACGACATGCTCGACGCGCAGCTCCCTGCCACTGGCTACGTGCCCAATGCCGCCCCCTGGCAGCCGGCCTGTGGCGGCGGAGTGCCATGGGGCGCGGCCGTCAACATCATGCCGTGGGAGTACTATCTGCACTATGGCGACAAGCGCATGCTCGCCGACAGCTACGACGTGATGATGCGTCACCTCGACTATATGGCCACGTGGCGCACGCCCGACGGCACCATGCGCAGTGAGGAGCCGCGCGGAGGCGAGAAGAACTACTGGATGAACCTCGGCGAGTGGTGCCAGCCTTTCGAGATGCCCGACGATGAGTTAGTGCATACCTTCTACTGGTGGCGCTGCACGCAGCTCACCGCCAAGGCCGCACGCGCACTCGGCCGCGATGCCGATGCCGCACGCCTTGAGCAGCAGTGCGCCGACATACGCGCGGCGTTCATACGCAAGTTCTACGACGCGCAGAAAGGTTCCTTCGGCCGTGGCGGCTCGGATGTGTTCGCACTCGTCATGGGGCTCGATGGCGACATGCGCCAGCGTGTCGTGCAGTCGCTGCGCGATGAGATAGCGTCGCACGACAACCATCTGATGACGGGTATCTTCGGCACGCAGTTCCTGTTTGAGACCCTCGCGCACAATGGCCTTAACGACCTGGCCTACGAGATGCTCAGTAAGACTACATATCCCAGCTACGGCCACTGGATAGCACAGGGCAGCACCACCACGTGGGAGCGGTGGGACGGCAAGGACTCGCACAACCACCCGATGTTCGGCGGCGGTCTGGTGTGGTTCTACCGCTCATTGTGCGGCGTGAATGCCGATGAGGCCACTCCTGCCTACAAGCATTTCACCGTGAGTCCGCTCATGCCGCGCGGTCTCGACCACGCCTCCTGCTCCCTCGATACGCCCTATGGCCAGTTGTCGTCAGCGTGGAGCCGCACCGCCACAGGCTATGAGCTTCGCGTGAAGGTGCCCGTTGGCTGTTCCGCCACCGTGGCGTTGCCAGACGTGAAGGCATCATCGGCAGTGCGCGAGAGTGGGGTGGAGGCATTGAAGGCCCGTGGCGTGGCCGCCGATGGTGCCTCTGCCGCCGTAGGACGCTACACCTTGCAGTCGGGCGAGTACCGCTTCGAGGTGACGCTCTGAGACATGCCGTCAGTCGTTGGTGGCGCATCCTTTTCGTTCGTTATACCATCTGCTGACGCGTAAACGTTTTGTATCTGTAATATATTGATATACAGCATGTTGTAAAAACGGCCTATTTTGCGGCGCAATTCGGCCCATTTCACACTGCGAAATGGGCCGAATCACACTGCGAAATGGGTCGTTTTGTATTTCTACTGTGGCGGTTAAAGACATTGGTGCACCAAATAATGCCATGTTGTTTGTCTTTTTGTTGCGCGAAGCGAAGTCGCCAGCTTACCTGGCAACGTTATATTGAGAGATAAAAGTTTGGCAATTCGGGAATTTCGTTGTATCTTCGCACCAAGATAATGCAAGTGCGAGGCTGGTGGAGTTTGCTCCTATTGCCGAGCCGCAGCTTATTTTATAAAAAATAGGAGAATAAGATATGGCAGGCATCAAGAAGCGCAGGTTACCGGCTGGCATACAGTCGTTCAAGGTGATAAGAGAAGAAGGGTATCTCTATGTAGACAAAAGCGATATCATTTGGCAACTGGTGAACAACGGCAACAAGTACAACTACTTGAGCCGTCCGCGCCGTTTCGGCAAGTCTGTCCTTGTAGATACGCTGCAGATGTATCTTGAAGGACGCAGAGACCTCTTCGAGGGACTGAAGATAATGCAGCTTGAGAATGACTGGAAACAATATCCTGTCATTCGGCTTGACATGAGCCGTGGAGGAGCCAATGCCGACACTCTGCGCTCGTATCTGAATCTGCGTTTCAAGGAGTATGAGGAGAAATATTCCATCACTCCCGAGCCTACAGCCCAGCTTGCCGACCGTTTTCATTCCATCATCACCACGGCCAACAAGCAGGCAGGGTTGAGGGTCGCCATACTTATCGATGAGTATGACGCTCCGCTTCAGCACTCCTGGAACACGCCACAGCACGATGAGTGTACGGAAACGTACAGGGAGGTGTTCGCGATATTGAAAGCGGATGACGAGTATGAGCAGTTTGTGTTCATCACGGGCATCACCAAGTTCACACAGATATCCCTGTTCTCCGTGCTTAACAACCTCACCAATATCAGTTTCCTGCCGGAATATGCCGCCATCTGTGGCATAACGGAAAAGGAAATAAGCGATAACTTCAAGCCGGAACTGGAGCGAATGGCTATCCGTAACGATTGGACTATCGGGGAGACACACGACCGTCTTAAAAATTACTATGATGGTTATCACTTCTGTTGTGACAACATGGTGGATATATACAACCCGTTCAGTCTTGTCAACGCTTTAGACCAATCGAAGATAAGTAATTTTTGGGCTGCGTCGGGTGCCACGTCCTTGCTTCCAAAGTTTGTTGACAACCTCGATGTGTCTCTTGAGTATTTCGATAACTGCTACATCGACAGCACCACATTGGAGACTTGCGATGTGAGCGATGGCGGTGCCGAACTGTTCCTCTATCAGTCTGGCTACCTTACCATAAAAGAATATGAGGGCGGAGTGTACACTTTGGGCTTCCCGAATGAGGAGGTGAGACAAGCTCTCTGCAAACTCGTCGTGCCCGCCCTTACCCTCCGCACGAGGTCGCAAGTCATCTCCACACAGAGCCTTATGCTGAAGATGCTCCTGATTGGCAACGTAGATGAGGCGATGAAAGCCTTGAAGGCCCTTGTCGCCGATGTGCCATACAGCAACAGGAAACTCGCGTCTATGGGCATGGAGGAACGCTACCGCCTCATTATCAGCACTATCCTCAATGCCATAGGTCTGAAGGTGGAAGTGGAGAAGATGATTGCCACCGGCTGCATCGACATGACGGTGCAGACCTCACGATATGTCTACGTTATAGAGCTGAAGCTGCGCAATAACGGCGGCAAGGATGCCGCAACCACCCAAATACTTGACCGCCGGTATCTGGAGCCATTCAAGGCCGACAAGCGGCATGTCATCGGACTCGGCATCGAACTGGATGAGGAAGGAAAGGGACTGTTGGGCTGGAAAAGAGTGGAGTGAGAAAGGTCTGGAGCCCGTTTATGGCCATTAGTCAATCTTTGATATTTCGTTGTATGAGATTAATGGCTGGTTGTTGGCGGGCTTTAATGCTGAGACACGTTGTCTCTCCTATATATATTATGAACGCGCGTACCTTTTATTATTTATGCCCTCGGCCGTCGTGTCTGTGGGTGCGGCTGCTACGCGTGTGTTATATTTATTTTTGAGGTTTTAACATCGTTATATTAAACCATGTGAAAGGGCGTTTAAACCATGATTTGTGACAAACGTTCACGAAATGATAATATTCTGGTCGCAATTTGTTAAAAAACAAAGGGTTATTGTAACTTCGCCATATCTTAATTTTGCCATATCGAAAAATAATGTTAATTTTGCAACCGTATTTTTATAAAAATTATTGTCTTTAGAAGATTTATGAAGAGAAGATTTCTTTTGTTCTTGACCGTGATGCTCATCAACGTTATGGCAGCACTCGGTCAAACCAAGATTTCCGGAACAGTAGTCTTCCAGGATGACGGTGAGCCAGTATTGGGAGCCACCGTCGTTGTTGAAGGAAACAAGATGGGAACTATCACCGACATGGACGGTAAGTTCTCTCTGGAGGTACCAGCCGGAAAGAAAATTCAGGTTAGTTACGTCGGTATGGAGACGCAGGTGCTCACTCCGAAGAACGGTATGAAGGTGGCCTTGAAGGGCAACACCGAGATTGACGAGGTTGTGGTCGTAGGTATGACCAAGATGGACCGCCGTACTTTTACAGGAGCCACCGACAAGATTGAGGCTAAGGACGCTATACTCGGCGGTGTCGCCGATGTCAGCCGCTCACTTGAGGGACGCTCTGCCGGAGTGTCTGTGCAGAATGTGTCGGGTACGTTCGGTACCGCACCTAAAATCCGCGTGCGTGGTGCCACTTCTATCTACGGCAGCTCGAAGCCGCTGTGGGTGGTTGACGGTGTCATCATGGAGGACGTGTCAGACATCAGTGCCGATGATCTGTCGTCGGGAGACGCCGAGACCCTCGTGTCGTCTGCTATCGCAGGACTCAACTCTGATGATATCGAGAGCTTCCAGATACTGAAGGACGGTTCGGCCACATCTATCTATGGCGCCCGCGCCATGGCCGGTGTGATTGTCGTGACCACCAAGAAGGGACGCAACGGACAGGCTCACATCAACTACTCTGGTGAGTTCACCTCTCGTCTGAAGCCGAGCTACAGCAACTTCAACATCCTGAACTCTCAGGACCAGATGGATATATACAAGGAGATGCGCGACAAGGGATGGCTCAGCCTTACTGACGTGCTCAACGGCAGTGACTATGGTGTGTATGGCAAGATGTTTGAGCTTATCAACACCTACAACCCCACAACGGGCCAGTTTGAGCTCGCCAACACCACGGCAGCACAGAACGCTTACCTCCAGAGCGCGGAGATGCGCAACACCAACTGGTTTGACAAGCTCTTCTCCAACGGCATCGTGCAGAACCACGCCGTGAGCCTCAGTGGCGGTACGGAGAAGTCTAACTACTACGCTTCTATGTCTGCCATGGTAGACCCGGGATGGTACAAGGACAGCAAGGTGAACCGCTACACGGCCAACCTTAACGTCACTCACCATATCATAGAGAACCTGTCATTGAACCTCATTGGTAGTGCTTCTTACCGTAAGCAGCAGGCTCCGGGTACTCTCAGCCAGGATGTCAACGCCGCTACTGGTGAGGTGAAGCGCGACTTCGATATCAACCCGTACTCTTACGCGTTGAACTCCTCGCGTGCCCTCGACCCCAGCACTTACTATGTGGCCAACTATGCCGCATTCAACATCTTCAATGAGCTTGACAACAACTACATAGACCTGAACGTGGTGGACACCAAGTTCCAGGCCGAACTGAAGTACAAGCCCATCCGCGACCTTGAGCTTTCTGCCATAGGTGCCATCAAGTATGCCACCACTTCGCAGGAGCACAAGATCACTGAGAACTCAAACCAGGCAAATGCTTACCGCGCAATGAAGAACACTACGGTGCGCGACAACAACCGCCTACTCTATACCGACCCCGACAACCCCTACGCTCTGCCTATCACGGTGCTGCCGCAGGGTGGTTTCTACAAGCGTACGGACAACCGTATGCTCAGCTACGACTTCCGCGCTACCGCCAACTACAACCACACGTTCAACCGTGTGCATATCATGAACCTCTTCGGCGGTATGGAGGCTACCAACATTGAGCGTACCCGTTCGTGGTTCAACGGTGTGGGTATGCAGTACGGTGCCAGTGAGATACCTTTCTATATATACCAGTTCTTCAAGAAGAGCCAGGAGGGCAACACCGACTACTACACTCTGGGCAACACGTTCTCACGCAGTGCAGCGTTCTTCGCCAACGGTACATATTCTTATAAGGGCAAGTACAACCTCAACGGAACCATCCGCTACGAGGGTACCAACATGCTGGGCCGCAGCCGCAGCGCACGCTGGTTGCCTACGTGGAACATCTCTGGTTCGTGGAATGTGCATGAGGAGAGTTTCTTCAAGCCCGTGCAGTCGGTGCTCTCTCACCTCACGCTGAAGGCTTCTTACAGCCTCACGGCCGACCGTGGCCCGTCTACAATCACCAACTCCACCACCATCTTCGAGGCTTACAACCCCTTCCGTCCGTTCGCAGTGGACAAGGAGTCGGGTGTGGTGCTCAGCCAGACCGGTAATGACGAGCTGACATACGAGAAGAAACATGAGTTCAACTTCGGTGTGGACGCAGGTTTCCTCAACAACCGTATCAACGTGACCTTCGATGTGTACCGTCGTAACAACTACGACCTTATCGGTATCATCAACACGCAGGGTATCAACCGTGCCGTGTCATCGTATGGTAACGTGGCCTCCATGAAGTCGCATGGTGAGGAGATAAGCATCTCTACCACAAACATCAAGACCAAGGACTTCACTTGGAACACCAACTTGATATACTCTCACGCTGTGAATGAGGTGACCGACCTCAAGTCCATGTCTACGACTATGAGCTACGTGTCGGGTACTGGTTTCGCCATGAAGGGCTATCCTGTACGTGCCCTCTTCTCTATACCTTTCGTGGGACTCAACGAGGATGGCTATCCTATGTTCATCAACGAGAAGGGCAATGTCACCGTCACCGACATCAACTTCCAGGAGCGTGACAACAACTCTTACCTCAAGTATGAGGGCCCGACAGACCCCGTGTACACAGGTTCGCTCGGCAATATCTTCACGTACAAGGGCTTCCGCCTCAACGTGTTCATCACTTACTCGTTCGGTAACGTGGTGCGTCTCGACCCGGTATTCAAGTACAGGTACACCGACCTCTCGTCTATGACCAAGGAGTTCAAGAACCGTTGGGTGCTCCCCGGCGACGAGGCTATCACCAATGTGCCCGCTATCCTGAGCAAGCGCGACTACGATGCCAACTCTGACCTGCAGTATGCATACAACGCATACAACTTCTCTACGGCACGTGTGGCCAAGGGCGACTTCATCCGCATGAAGGAGATATCGTTGGGTTACGACTTCCCCTCTAAGTGGTTCAAGCACACAGCCCTCAACGCACTCTCTCTGAAGCTGCAGGGCACCGACCTCTTCCTCATCTATGCCGACAAGAAGCTCAACGGACAGGACCCTGAGTTCTTCCGCGCAGGTGGTGTGTCTGCTCCTATGCCAAAGCAGTTCACTCTCACAGTAAAGGCTGGTTTCTAATATAAATAGTGATACAAGACAAAATGAAAAGAACAAAATTATATATAGCTGTTTCGTTGATTGCTGCCTCTATGGGACTCGCTTCCTGTGACAGCTACCTCGACAAATTGCCCGACAACCGTATGGAGCTGAAGTCTCCCGATGATGTCAGCAAGCTGCTCGTCGGTGCATACTCGGAAGGCTCGGCCGCTTATCTGCTCGAGATGTACTCCGACAACACCAATGAGTACAAGAACACGGGCTGGACTGCATACAACCGCTTCCAGGACCAGGCTTACAACTGGACTGAGCTTACCGAGAGCGACAATGAGGGCACCCAGATGATATGGGACCAGTTCTACAGTTGCGTGCGTACTGCCAATGAGGCTATCGCCTTTATAGAGAAGCAGAGCAATAAGGATGACTACAAGACTCAGCTCGGTGAGGCCCTTATGTGCCGCGCCTACTCTGTGTTCTATCTCGCCAACGTGTTCTGCCGCGCCTACGACCCGGCCACTGCCGACAAGGAACTCGGCCTTCCGTATCCCACAGAGCCCGACTATGCTCTCGTGACCAAGTACGAGCGTGGCACACTTGCGCAGCTCTACGCCAAGATAGATGCCGACATACAGGAGGCTCTGCCGCTGCTCACCAATACATACGAGCATCCTAAGTTCCACTTCAACACCCTCTCGGGCAACGCTTTCGCAGCTCGTTTCTACCTATACTACCGTAAGTACGATGCTGCCATAAAGTATGCTACCGCAGTGCTCGGCACGTCGCCCGCGTCGAAGCTCCGCGACTGGAGCACATGGAACTCTCTCTCTGCCAATGCTATGGTACAGCCCAACGCATACGTAAGCTCTACAAACCAGGCCAACCTGATGCTTCAGGTGGCTTACTCCGTATGGGGCTACAACAGTGTACTCACTGGTTGTAAGTACTCTCACGGCGCACGTATCTCGCAGACGGAGACTCTTGAGGCCAACGGCCCCTGGGGTGACTCGCAGAGAGCGGCAGGATACACCGTGTTCTACAACAACTCCTACTCTCAGCACTGTCTCCGCAAGGTGCCTCTGCTTATAGAGTACACCGACGTACAGGCCGGAACGGGTTATGCTCATTCCGAGATGTCGGTGTTCAATACCGACGAGACACTGCTCGTGCGTGCTGAGGCTTATGCCCTCAAGGGTATGTACGACAAGGCACTGGAGGATGTCAACACTGAGATGTCGAAGTTTATGCCCAACGCCAGGGCCCTCACCTTGGCCGGGATACAGGAGTTCTACGGCAACATAGACTACTACACGCCGGCCAACCCGACTCCTATTAAGGAGCTGCACGTGTCGCCCGCCCTTGAGTCTACTACGCAGGAGCCCCTCATACAGTGCATACTGCAGCTCCGCCGACTCATCACCATGCACGACGGTCTGCGCATGCAGGACGTGAAGCGCTATGGCATGACCATCTACCGCCTTCGTCTCAACGAGTCAAACCAGCTCCTTAACGTGACGGACACTATGGATGCCGACGATCCGCGTCAGGCTATCCAGATACCGTCTGACGTAATCAACGCCGGTCTGACACCCAATCCTCGTAACGCAAAATAATAAAACCGTACAGAGATGAAAAAGACATTATATATCATCATGCTCGCCTTCGTCACGAGTCTCGGCCTCATGTCGTGCTCAGACGATGACCCGAGCTCAAAGACAATATTCCCAACAGACGAGCAAACCAACGTAGACAACTTCGACCGTTGGCTGCTCAAGAACTTCACTTACCCGTACAACGTGGAGATGAAGTACAAGATGTCTGATATCGAGAGCGACCACAAGTACACACTCGTGCCGGCCGACTCCGCAAAAGCAGCCAAACTGTCCATCATCCTCAAGTATCTGTGGTTCGACGCATACTCAGAGGTGGCCGGACAGGACTTCATCAAGCTCAACGTTCCGCGCATGATACACTTCATCGGGTCTCCCGCATACAACAGCGAGGGTACGATGGTGCTTGGTACGGCCGAGGGTGGACTGAAGATCACGCTCTACATGGTGAACAGCCTTACCGATGACATGCTCAGCGACTACGCCACCATGAACGAGTACTACTTCCACACGCTGCATCATGAGTTCACTCACATCCTCAACCAGAAGGTGCCGTTCGACAAGAGCTACGACCTCATCACTGAGTCGGGCTATGTGAGCGGCAGCTGGTACCTCACTCCCTCGTCTACCGCGCACAAGGCCGGTTTCGTAACCAACTATGCCATGGTGGAGCCTGTGGAGGACTTCGCCGAGATGCTGTCAATGTACGTCACCATCACGCCTGCCGGGTGGAGCGCAATCATAGCCGATGCCGGCACGGACGGTGCTGAGAAGATAAACGCCAAGCTCGACATCGTGCGCTCGTACATGCAGGATGCCTGGGACATAGACATCGACGAGCTGCGTGACGTGGTGCTCCGTCGTGCCTCTGAGCTTAAAGGAGTGGACTTGAAACATCTTAATTAAATAGACGACAACAATGAAAAAGATATTTTTAGCAACAGCAATAGCATTCGCGGCCCTCTCATTGCAGTCGTGTCTCCATGACGATGAGGAGCTCTTCCCCGACTCAGCGGCCAACCGCCTGGAGGCTGCCGTCAAGGCAGACAGGGAGCTTCTGGAGTCGGCAGAGAACGGCTGGGAGATGCATTATTATACTGGTGAGCAGTACACCGGCGGTGGCTACACCATGTTTATGAAGTTTAAGAATGGCAAGGCATTCGTATCTTCCGACATAGCTCCTGCCGACATGGTGGAGACTTCGAGCTACGACATCGTGAAGGACAAGGGCCCCGTGCTCACGTTCAACACATACAACATGGTGATGCACTACCTGGCACAGCCTTTCCAGGACGATGTGGACGGCGAACAGGGCGACTATGAGTTCGTCATCACCAAGACCACGCAGGACTCTATCTACGTGAAGGGCAAGAAGTGGGGCAACAAGTTCGTTATGACGCGTATCCCCGCCAGCACCTCATGGAAAGAGACCATCACCAAGATGCAGACAGTGCTCCACTCCATGCGCTTCTTCTACCTCACCAACGGAGTGCAGGATGTCAGCACGGCCCTCACCTTCGACCCCACGCTTCGCCGTGCCTACCTCGGCTCTGATGATACGAGCGGCGTGCCTTTCTATCTGACCTCTGAGGGCATAGAGCTGCACACGCCCATCACCATCAACGGCAAGCAGGTGCAGAGCCTGAAGTTTGAGGCTTCTGACAAGTCGCTGTCGTGTGCCGATGCCGGCTATACGTTCACACCGTACACACCGGCTGGCTTCACTCCTCTGGAGAACTTCGTGGGCAACTGGACTCTCGGCTTCCAGACCATGAGCAACGGCTCGCTGAGAAACTCAAGCGTCACTATGCCCATTCAGCAGACTCAGGATTTGATACAGCAGACTTCGTTCACCACGGCTGTGGCTTATGTCACATACGGTCAGCTCTTGCTGCGCTTCAGATTCTCGTATTCTCCTATCGCAGGAACGCTTACCCTGCCCACTCAGTATGTGCTTGCGGCAGACGACGGCAGCGGACAGTATGCCAAGCTCAGCGACTATGTGCCCGGCTGTGCAGCCTTGATGATGCTCGGCGTGAACAGCTCCGGTCTGCTCAACGGCACGGACAGCCACATATACTATCCCACGATGACCACCGTGTACGACTCTGCAACCAAGAAGTACTCGCTCGTTGATGCCAACGGTCAGGCCGATGGTTTCGCGTTCATTTGCGTAGACAGCAGCGGAAGCCCGATGTATCAGCTCAGCGACGGCTCGTACACTACCGATACTGACAAGGTGGAGGCCGATGAGGATGCTGGTCTGGCATCGTTCATGTTCTGGTTCAACGTTCACGACTTCACCCCCGCGACAGAGTAATAGGCAAACAATTTCTTAAAAACAGCGAACAAAATGAAAAAGATATATGGTTTAATAGTCCTCATGGCAGGACTCACCACCTTGTTCTCTTGTAGCGACAGTGACACACCCACGGGCTACAACATCGACGGAGTGAAGGTGGTGTCGGCTAACACAAGCCTCGAGGCAGCCGGCGGCGATGCCACCATCGAGGTGAACAAGCCCGTCACCAAGGCTTATGCAGCCGACTCTTGGCTCACGGTATCGGTGGACGCGTCGTCAAACAAGGTGGTGGCAACGTCTACTGCCAACGACTCACGTGAGTCGCGCAGCACCACTGTGGTGGTGAAAGCGTCTGACACCGACTCTACTATTGTGAATGTGTCGCAGCTTGGACTCGTGTTCAACTACCAGGCCGGCAACATCAATGTAGGCACCGAGGGCGGTACTTTCAGCAAGTACGTGAAGTCTAATGTGCCCTTGACTGTAATGAAGGCCCCAGACTGGGTGGATGCCAAGATCGACAACGACAGCGTGCGCGTTACGGTCAACCAGAGTGAGCCCACAGACACACGTATGGGCTTCGTGGTTTTCGGCAACGGTGAGTACAAGGACTCCATCAAGGTGTCGCAGATATCGTTTGACAACTCCGTGATGGGCAAGTACTTCTACTTCGCCATGCAGCTGAGCTTCGACAGCAACGGCAGCATCAGCAACGTGCAGCTCGTGTCTATACCCATGCAGCTTACCACATGGTCGGGCAAGTACTACATGTCTTTCCCCAACTACAACTTCCAGTGGCTGTTCAGCTACGACAAGGACAATGCGGCCATCAATTTCAATGATGGTCAGTATGTGGGCAAGTACATGTCTGGCAGATACTATGCTTACCAGATGTTGTCGCCCGACCTCAACCTGTATCTCAACACAGGCGGCCACGGACAGTTTGCCCTTGACATTGACGAGACATCTAATCTGCTGTACGCCGAGCTTGGTGGCGACATCTACGGCTATGCACCGCAGTTCGTATGCTTCATAGCTTCCACATCATCGCCTCTGACTCAGAACTCGTATGCGGGCAACATCTTCACGTTTGCATATCCTCTGATTGTCAAGAACGACGGTACTGCTGCCGGCAAGGTGGCCGCACAGAATCTGGCCCTCAACTACTATGACACCATCATGGGCTCCAGTGCATCTGCCGTGAAGGGCATAGAGGTGCCTGAGAGCATCAAGAGAGTGCCCTCGATAGCAGTAGACAAACTCTTCAATCTGAATCTTCAGAAGTAAAGACAACATTCGTGTCCTGCCGTGAGGCATGTGGCATGAGAATACACCGAAGCCGTGTGGCAGTATATTGCCGCACGGCTTCTTGCGTCTTGTACGGTCTGCGCTCCTGTGGTTTGCGGATTGCATGCTTGTGTATAACTGCTTGCATGCTTGCGTCTCACGGCTTGTGCCCTTATGGCTTGCTGTTGATACGACTGCTCTTGCACCGTAGGCTGCGTGCGTGCATGCCATGCAGTAGTAGCCGCAGCCGTTGACCTATGATAGGATAATGCCTTGCCAGCGGCACGATGTGCAATTTATGGCGCATAATGTTTTGCCATTCAACGATTTTGATGTATTTTTGTATAAGATAAGTTGCGGCTCGGCAATTGAAACAAGTTTTATTGCTCTCGCACTTACATTATCTTTGTAGAAAGATAATATCCATTTTATTCAGCGGCACCACAATGGCGGAACACAACGACTTGGGCAAATGGGGCGAGGAGGAGGCGGCACGCTTCCTGCACGCTGCGGGCTACATCATCATGGAGCGCGACTGGCATTCGGGCAAGCGCGACATAGACATCATAGCCAAGACACCCGATGGCG
>JALFIM010000131.1 GCA_022775985.1 Prevotella sp. | reverse complement strand
TCTTCACTCTTCACTCTTCACTCTTCACTTATCCAACGGATTCAGAGTGCCACCTTGCGTGTAGCACCGCCCTTGCGCTGCATGTACACGCCGTGCTGTAAGGGCTTGCCGCTGAGGCGCACGCCGTCGGTGGTGAAGTATTCTGCGGGAGCGTTGGTGTCGGCCTTGATGCCGTCAACGCCGTCGGTGCTGCCAGAAGCGGGGTGCTGCACCTTCACGGCATCCACAATCATGGAGTTGCCATAGAAGCCGCCGCCCTTGCGTACGTAGCGGAAACCTATCTTCACGGTCTTGCCGGCATAGTCGGCGAGCGATACCTCCTGAGTGGTGAGGGTGAGGTCGCTGGCATCGTAGCACTCCCTGTCGGTGAGCTTAGAGCACACGTCGTCGGCTAAGTCCCATACGCACTTCCATGTAGCGCCGTTGTCCTCAGACACCATTATCTTGAGAGTGTTCACCACGGTGCGGCCGGCGGCATACGTCAGTGCGCTCCAGTCAAACTCGTCGCAGTCGTACACATCGAAGTAGTCGGCCTGGAGGAGGAACTGCAGCGTCTCCTTCTTATTATTATCGAGCGTTATGGACGGGGTAATCATCCACTCGTCCTGCGCGGCGTTGGTGAGTCCGTAGTCCTCATTGGTGTAGCCGAAGTGTATGAACGCCTCCTTGGCACCATCGGTAGTCATTTCCTGGAAGAAGTTGCTCGACGTGTAGCTGTACCAAGTGTTGTTTATGTTGTGCGCCAACTGCTCTGCCGTGGGAGTATTCTCGGGAGTGTTCTTGCGCGTCCATCACTCGGGGAGCCAGTTGAGTCCGTAAGACTCATCATAGCCCTCGAATCCCTCGTAGTATGTCACCACAGGAGGCTCCTCGAAATTGATGCGTGCGGCCGGCGCATCGGGGGCGAGCTGCTGTGCGGCGGGCTTCACCAAGTGGCGGAACTCACGTCCGCGTGCATCCTGTACTATCTGCATCTTGTGGCCTGCGGGCAGGTCGCGCGATGACATCACTGTGAGGTTCTGGGCCGAGACCGTCGTCGCCATGGCAACGGCAAGTCCTAAAAGAATTGCATTTTTCATTTGACTAAAATTTTAGAAACCTTGTTGTTATAACGTTTGATATAGACCTTTCCCTTGCGAGGCGTAGTCACGCGCATGCCCTGGAGGTCGTAGTACTCGGCAGGAGCGTGCGTGCCGCCGTCCACTACGCCGCTGATGGCAGTGGCCTTGCCAAGCTCTATGCGTGCGGCATAGCCCAGCGACTCACCCTGGCCGTCAGTCCACTCATAACCAAACTCCGATGTGGCGTTCTTGCCGAAGAGCGGCTTCTTTATATTGATGACACCATCCACCAGCTTGTCTATCTTGTCGGCCATGGAGGCGGTGCCCTTCAGCACGTCCTTGGACACGCCGTCGGCCACATATATGCCCATGTCGTTGCCCACGTAGAAGTTGATGAGCTCGCCCGAGTGGTAGGCGGTGAAGCCCGCGTACTGCGGCTCTATGACCACGATGTCGGGGTCGGAGGCATCAATCTTTATGTATGCGTTGTCAGCATTCTTGTTGCGGCCGGCCAGAGGACACTCCTTCGTGGTGTACGGATTGACAAGGCGGTACAGGCCCTTGGTGGCGGTGCTCTCCTCCACCTGCACGGTCCACTCGTGCGCCGAGGGGTCGCCGAGGTAGCCCGGGGTGATGAAGCCATCGGTGATGGTGGCGGTGCCGGCTGATACCCACTGCTCTGCGGGCTGTCCCGAGGGCAGGGTTATCACGGCGGCGTACTCGCCCTGCCAGTTGTAGCCGTACGTCGCACCCTTGGGTTGTGCACCGAAGCGCGGCGACACTATGGTGATGACACCGTCCTTCATCGTGGAGGCGTAGCCGTAGCTTATGATTTCGGACTCGGAGTAGCCCTCCTCATCGCTGAAGTAGCTGCCGGCGTTGCCTATATAGAAATGGTCGGAGAAGTTGGCGCGGTCCTTGTCTACATTCACGAATCCCGACTCCTGGGCTGCCACGCGCACGAAGTCGGGGTTGGTAGCGTCTATCACTATGTCGTGGGGCTCGGTGTTCTCGTTCTTGCTGAGGAAGGGAAACTCCAATGATGTCCACGGACTCTTGAGCTTGTAGAGGTGCGGCGTAGTCACGCTCTCATACACCTCCACCTTGAAGGCGTAGTCGCTTGGGTTGAGCTCCTCGCCAATCGATGCCGAGAGGCCGGGTGTCACCCATCCGTCTACCATAGTGCCCTGTCCGAGGCTCTTCCATTCGGCTTCTGCATGCATGGGGTGGTTTAAAGACTTCATCTTTGCCATGTGCTGGGCACTTGCCGTAGACAAGAAACCGAAGCATACTGCCAAAGACATCATAACATACGTAAAAATGTGCATAATGTTTCGTTTTGACGTTAATTACCGCCACAAAATTAGTAAAACTTTACAGTTATTAAACAAGATATGGAATAAAATATCATTTCAAACCGAAAAAAGTGACAAAATATGCACTACTGACCCAAATCGGGATGACAAATCGCTCAAAAACGTATCTTTTGTGCAACATGTTCACACCTCGCTCGGCATTATATCACACAAAAAGTCTGGACTACACGGCATACTCGATACAAAAAGTCACATGCAAGAAAGGATAATGATTCATCAAGAATGTCAAGAGAATATATATTGTCAAGAATTAGAGAATTAGAGAATTTTTCTTCTTACAAAAACCTTATTTAATATAATCAAATATGGAAAAATTCTCTAATTCTATAATTCTTGACAACGAAACCGTCACTCCATATTCAGGAGAGCTGAAGAATTATCTGATTCTTGCCAACAGAACCGTTCGCCGTCAGCGCGGCATGGTGGCGCGTATCTTGTACACGCCGGCCACGAGGCTTACGGAGGTCTTGCCGCCGGCTACCGACATCTTGCCCATGCCCTTCTTGCCTTCCAGCACCTTCAGTTTGTAGGCTGCGGGCAGGAGCAGCGTGGCGGTGGTGTTGGCCGGCACGGTGAACTCGAAGTCTACGTTGCCGTCGGCACCGCGCTGCCACTTGCTGGCGATGGGGCCGTACATGTTGTCGAAGCCGCCGCTTATGAAACTGAACTTCTCCGAGAGCTCAGGCTCTATGAAGAAGTGCTTGTAGCCGGGCTGCGCCTCGTCGCTGCGTATGCCGAGGGAGTTGCCCATCATCCACTCCTCGATAGCACCGTAGGCGTAATGGTTGAACGAGTTCATGCTCACGGGGCCAAAACCGTTCTTCACGGTGTAGCTGTTCCAGCGTTCCCACATCGTGGTGGCACCCTGAAGCACGGGGAAGAGCCACGACGGATAGCCCTCCTGCGTGAACAGGTCGTAGGCGAGGTCGCTGCGTCCTGTGGCCGAGAGCACGGGGCAGATGTACGGAGTGCCGAGGAAGCCTGTGGTGAGCTTGCGGCCGTTTCGCTCCACGGCGGCGGCCAGATGCTTGGCGGCAGTGTCGAGGAGCTGTCCGTCGAGCAGACCGAAGTATATGGGCAGTATGTACGAAGCCTGTGTGTCTATGCGCTTCACGGTGCCGTTGTCGTTGTAGCGGGTGTAGCCCTCGCTGTCGAAATACTCCTTGCAGAAAGCCTCACGTATGTTCTTGAACATCTGTCCGTAGTGTGCGGCATCGTCGTCGTGGCCGAGGGCCGTGGCTATCTTCTGCATGAGGTGCGAGTCATAGGCCCAGTATGCGGTGCTGATGAGCCCACGGTCGGTGTACTCTGGCGCGAGCCAGTCGCCGAACATGTCTCCGGGAGCCAGATAGTTCTGCCCGCGCTTCTCCAGAGCCGTCATATAACGCTTCATGGCCTGGTAGTTCTGGCTGAGCAGACCAGTGTTGCCGTATTGCAGGTACATCTGCCATGGTATGATAATCATGGCGTCGGCCCATCCACCCGCGCCCAGTCCGCCGTGGTCGTTGGGCCCTGCGGCGCCTGTCGGTGGCACGCCGAGGCTCGGGAAGAAGCCCTGCATGAGTCCGTCGGCGCTCTGTCCGTCGCGCAGGGTGTTGAACCACCGCTCGAAGAACGCGCTCACGTTCATGTTGTAGGCGGCCGTGCGGCAGAATATCTGCGCGTCGCCCGTCCAGCCGAGACGCTCGTCGCGCTGCGGACAGTCTGTGGGCACGGTGAGGAAGTTGCTACGCTGCCCCCAGATGATGTTGTCGAAGAGGCGGTTCACCTTGTCATTGGACGTGGTGTAGAAGCTGCCGGGGTTGCCTATTGACGTGAGCACCTTGCCCTGCACGCTCTCCACGGGGAGCGGCGCGTCGAGGCCCTCTATGGAGAGGTAGCGGAAGCCGTGGTACGTGAGCAGCGGCTCGAAGGTCTCGCCCGAGGCATCGCCGCGCATGGTGTAGTGGTCGGTGGAGAGTGCCGTGCGGTAGTTGTCGAGGTACATCTGTCCGCGGCGCTGCTCGTATATGTCCTTGGTGTATGGCTCCACGGGCTCATCGGGTATGATGTCGGGGTACAGCATCTCGGCGTAGTGTATGGTGAGCTGCTGACCTGCCTTGCCGCGTATGCCGCTGATGTGCGGTATGCCCGTGAAGTTCTGTCCGAAGTCGTAGATGTAGGCGTTGCCCACCTTCTTCACGCTCTTGGCCGTGAGCGTGAGGTCGCAGCGTATCATGTTGCCCACGTATGCCTGCATGGCGGGCTGGCCAGAGGGCGCGTCGAGCGTGGCGGCCTTGCCCCAGCGGCTGTCGTCAAACGACGGTGTGGCCCATCCGCTCACCTCCTTGCGTGCGTCGTAGTCCTCGCCGTTGTACAGGCTGTTGGCCACTATCGGGCCGCGGTCGTAGCAGCTCCATGAGTCGTCGGTGGTGATGAACTGGTGCGTGCCGTCGGTGTAGTCTATGCGTATGAGTGCCATGAGCGACTCGCGCGTGCCGTACTGGTGCGACCAGTTGAGTTGTGCCTCGCTCATCGCGCCCGAGTACCATCCAGAGCCGAGCACCGCCCCTATGGTGTTGGCGCCGCTGCGCATGAGCGGCGTTATGTCGAAGGTGTTGTACATGAAGCGGTAGCGGTAGTCAGTCCAGCCCGGGTTGAAGAACCCGTCGCCCACGCGGTGGCCGTTGACGTACATCTGGTATATGCCGCGTGCGGTGGCGTAGATGCGTGCCGAGGCCACGGGCTTGCTCACGGAGAGCTGCTTGCGCAGCATGGGGGCGGATATGCCCTCGCCCGGCTGCCACAGGCTTATGGCACCAGAGCCGTCGGTCACGTGCATGTCGGGGTCGGTGTAGAGGGTGTGCTGCCAGTGGAAGTCGCTGATGCTTATGTCGTGGTAGCTCACCTTGTGGCCCTTGGGCTGCTCATATCCTATCTGGTACAGGCGGCTGTTGCAGTTGGTCTCCGACGGCAGCACGTTGGCTACGTGGAACACCTGCGCGTCAGACTTGTCGCCATCGGCGAGCACACGCTTCATGGGAGCGCCGTCGAGCGTCACGCGCAGGTCGTAGCCCTGCCATCCCTCCACCTGCACCTTCACGTCGTGCCCTGCCGAACGTGCCGTCTTGGCGGTGCGTGCGTCCACGGCGGCGGTATGGTCTGTCACGGCCTTGCCGTCGAGCACGTGGCCGATGCGCATCACCGGTGACTTGGTATAGTCGAAGGTGACGAACACGTAGTTGTCGGCCGACTTGGCGCCGAGGATGAACGTGGACACGCTGGCGTGCGGATGAAACGCGAACGAGTAGTCTACCTCATAGCGTGTGCGGTACTTAGACATGCGCGGCAGTGTGGAGCCTATCCACTTGGCGCCCTGCCACGACGAGTCCATCAGTCCTGTCTCAAACCACGACGGCTCGCTCGTCACGGCCGCGCCCTTCTTGTCCCACACCGTCACCTGCCAGTAGTAGCGCGTGGAGGGCTGGAGTGCCGCGCCGTCATACGTCACCTCCACCGACTGCTGCGTGCGGCGCGTGCCCGTGTCGTAGCAGTAGTGCCCGGCTGCGAGTTCCTTGGCCGACGTGGCCATGACCAGGCGGTAGGCCGACTGTGCCGTGCCGTAGCCGCTGCCCTGCATCTTCCACGCGAAGCGCGGGTGCTGCTCATCGGTGCCGAGGGGGCACGTCACGGAGCTGGTGGTGAGACTGTGTACTCTGAACGTGGCCTTCGCCTTTGCCCACAGTGCCGTAGGTGCTGTGGCGCACAAGGCCATCAAGGCCAGTGAGGCGAGAATATTCTTTTTCATTGCTTAATTGTTTGTTTTACTGTCCTTTACTGTTGTCATCATGCAGCGGCCACTATGAGGCTGCTGTCAGAGGTCGTACACTATGGTGTGCTTGCCTGGCTGCACGTCAAACACGCTGCGGCCGTAGTGCCTGTTGCCCTCGGGGGCTTGGCGCACCTGCGGATGACGGCCGTCGCACAGGGCGTTGGCGGCAGACTTCTGCGGCACGTAGAAGTGTGCTGTCGTGCCCTTGGGCACCGTGAGCGTGACGGTCATGCGGCCGCCCTCCACGCTGAACGACTCGCCTACCGTGCCGGCCACCGTGGGTACGGTGATGGAGGCGCGGTGCATGGTGGCGGGGTCGGGAGCCACGGCAAACACCTTCCATGCCGGCTCCTCAGGACTGAGGCCGAACATGTACTGCGAGAGCACGGTGAGCGTGCCGCCGCTCCACGCGTGGTTGGTGGTGCCGCCGCCGAAGCCGTTGGGCCCTATGCCCCACCCCTCGAACAGGGTGGTGAAGCGGTCATCGTCCACCATCTCGGCGAAACGCTTGTGCGTGCGCTCCATGGCGTAGTCGGAGTAGCCCATCTGGAACAGAGACTCCATGACATATTTCTCCATGTACGGTGAGGAGTGCCACGACTCCTTCAGCGTGCGGAGTATGGCGCCGTAGCGTTCGCGCGGAGCTATGCCCGAGATTACGGCCAGAGCCTGTACACGGTCGTCGGTGAGTTCCTTGTAGTCGGGATGACGGTAGGCCGTACCAGTCCAGCACTTGTTGTAGCCCTCCTTCACGCGCTCCATGGTGGCGCGGTAGCCGCGGGCCTCATCGGCGCGTCCGAGCAGGTCGGCCATGCGTGCCGCCGCGTCGAGGGCCATGTAGTGCCACCCCGCGAAGATGAGGCGTATGTCGCGGTTGTCGCCCCAGTCGCCCCACGTCCAGCCGCCGGGCCTGAAGGCCGTGAGCCCTGTATCGTCCAGATGCCACACGCCGAGGTAGCGGCGCACGGCCGGATACACGTCGGCTATGGTCTGACGGTCGCCCGTGTTCATGTAGTAGTTCCAGAAGCCGTACAGGCCCACGGAGGCGAGCATCTGCGCCGGCAACTCCGTGTCGTAGTTGCCAGCCGGTATGGGTGCCGACAGCGTGCTGTCGGCATGCTGCCATGCACACAGCTCATGTATGCCCTTGCGCATGAGCGCATGCACAGATGTAGAATATGTATAGAAGCTCTCGCCCATGAGCACCACGAGGTCGCCGAACCACTGCGCCCGCTCACGCTCGGGACAGTCGAAGTACGTGTCGCGCATGTTTACGTAGAGCGTGCGTAGTCCTTTCTGCCAGAAGCGGCTGAAGAAGTCGTCATCGCAGCTGAAGGTGCCGGCCGCATACGTGTCGTAGCCCGTCTCGCGGTATGCCAGCGACTTCACCGTCACGTGCTTCGGCACCACGAGGTAGAGCCACTCGCCATTCATCCACCCCAGCGACTCGTAGGTCTGCTCGCCACGGCGCGTCACGTACTCGGCACGCACGTTGGCGGTGCCGCCGGCATAGCTGTGGTCGGTGGATATGCCTATAAGGCTGCCGCCCTGGCTGTCGGTGAGCGTGAACACGGGTGTCATCTGCATGTTGTACGGCAGGTGCGCCTTTATGGTGTCGCGCTCCTGTCCGCTGACACGCTCAAACCGCGTGGCCTTCACGCCGAAGTCCTTCCACTGCGGAGTGGGACGCCTCACGAGGTCGCCCCACGGCTGTCCGCCCCATCCGCCTATGTCCTGCGCGGAGGCGAACCCGAACGTGCGGCCGCAGTCGGCGGTCTGCCATCCGGCCATGTCGCGGTTGGCGTCGAAGAGTATGTTCGACTCAGGCAGACGGTAGTTGGGCTCCTCGCCCGATGCCGTGCCATAGGCCGGGTGCAGGCGGCAGAGCCATGTGCGGTCGGTGTCGAGGCGGCCGCTCTCGGAGCTTATGATGAGTCCGGGCAGACCGCTGTTCTTGTGCGAGAAGCCCTCCTTGCCGAAGTACCACATCAGTACGGCTATCTTGTTCTGGCCGCTGCGCAGGTACGGCGCGAGGTCGAGCTCGTCATAATAGGTGGAGGTGGGCGACGGGCCGCGCTTGAGCTGCCCCTCAAACACCACCATGCGGCCGTTTACCCACAGCCAGTACTTGGAGTCGGCGGCTATGCGCACCGTCTCCTTGGAGGGCTTGCCCTTGAGTGTGATGTCCTTGCGGTAGGCTATCCATGTGTTGGCCTTCTTGCCGGATGCCTGATACGACGTTATCCACCGTCCCTCGGCTGATGCCGCGAGAGGCGAGAGGACCGCCGCTGCTGCTGCGAGCAGTATGAAAAGAGTCTTTCTCATAGCGTGATGATTTTTTCGTGCTCCAATGGTGGAGGTTATGAATAGATTATCTCACCGCTGCTTGCCGTAGCGGTGGTTTAGGATTGTTGATTCTGCTGACGCGAGTATGTGTTGCGGCAAATTAATGCTCAAAGTTGCATCAAAAAAACGAGAGAGCCAAACTTTTGGCAAAATCAATAGCGTTTTTGTCATATATCTAATAATGTGTCATGCGGCACATATCAGTTGGCGGCCACACCGCTCCGCCGTCATGCCGCCGCCACGATACAGCCACGCCGTTGCCACACCGCGGCCACACCGCGGCTGTGACTCCACTGCGACACGGCAGGGCTTCGGTCACACAACACGTTCATTCACAACGTGTTGCAAAACAGGCCGAATCGCAGCGCGAAATGGCCCATTCCGCAGCATGAAACGGGCCGTTTCGAAGCACGGAATGGGCCGTTTCGCCATGCTCCTTTGCCGAGGCTGCGAAACGGCGGCGGCGCTATGGGGTGGAAAACAAAAAGCCGTCGCCTCTTCACAGAGACAACGGCCCAAGTGTTAACCATTAAAAAAAGCATTATGTAGAATTTCGTTTCTGCTGTTGTGCGGCCCGTGCCTGTCCTCACGCTGGTCTGCGCGGCTGTCACAGCCAGGCCATGGGTAAGGGCCGTAGGCAGCCCCTGCTCACTTCTTGCGCGGACGGCGGCGTGCCCATCCCTCCTCGCTGAAGTCGGGCTCGTCGCCCTTGAGTGTGGGGGCATCATTGCGGAAGAACTGCTTCCAGTCGTCCTTGCGGCCACTCTCGCGCAGCGGTGCGCTGTCTGAGGGCTGCGTGCGGCGGCGCGACTTCTTCTCGTACCGCTCGAATCCGTCCTCGCCGTGCTGCTCGCTGCGGCGGCCCTTGCGCCCTGCGGCGGGCTTGCCGCCACGGCGGTCTGACGATGAGGAGCCGCGACTGTCGGCATCGTTGCAGCGCACGCTGCGCCCCTTGTAGGTGGCACCGTCGAGGGAGCGCATCACCTTGTCGGCATCGTGCTCGGGCACCTCTATGTATGAGAACTTGCTCAGGAGGTCGATGTGTCCCACCTCCTGGTGCCCGTCCACGTGGCGGTTGATAAACTGCATCACCTCGCCGGGATAGAAGCCGTCGGCCTTGCCGAGGTTTATGAACAGCCGCTTAAAGCCTTTCTCGGCCTTGCGCGGGCCGCGGCCGCGCGTGGCCTGGCCGTCCTTGGAGCCGTCTTTCTGCGCACGCTGTCCGCGCTCGGTGGTGGGCTTCAGTATCTCAGGGGCATCGGCGTAGTACTTCAGGAAGCGTCCGAATTCAAGGCTCACTATCTTCTTCAGGATGTCCTCCTTGTCCACGAACTCGAAGTGGCGGTTGATGTCGTCCATGAAGGGCGCTATCTCCTCCTCGTCCACGTCGGCCTTCTCTATCTCGTCTATGGCCTTGTAGAGCTGCTTGGTGCATATCTCCTTGGGGGTGGGCAGGGTGCCGTCCACGAAGTCCTTGCCTATCTCGCGCTCTATGTCGCGCACCTTGCGCTTCTCGCGCGAGTGTATGATGCTTATGCTGGTGCCCTTCTTGCCGGCGCGGCCCGTGCGGCCCGAGCGGTGGGTGTAGCTCTCTATGTCGTCGGGCAGGCCGTAGTTGATGACATGCGTGAGATCGTCCACGTCGAGTCCCCTCGCCGCCACGTCGGTGGCCACGAGCAGCTGCGTGAGATGCTGTCGGAACTTCTGCATGGTGAGGTCGCGCTGCTGCTGCGAGAGGTCGCCGTGCAGCGACTCGGCGTTGTAGCCGTCGCGTATGAGCTTGTCGGCTATCTCCTGGGTCTCCTTCTTGGTGCGGCAGAATATTATGGCGAATATGCGCGGATAGTAGTCCACGACGCGCTTCAGCGCCAGGTACTTGTCCTTGGCGTTGACCATGTAGTATATATGGTTGACGCTCTCCGCACCCTCGTTGCGCGAGCCCACCACTATCTCCTTGTAGTCGTGGAGGTAGCTCTTGGCTATGCGCTCTATCTCACGGCTCATCGTAGCCGAGAAGAGCAGGGTGTTGCGGTCGGAGGGCACGCCCTCGAATATGGCGTTGATGGAGTCGGCAAAACCCATGTTGAGCATCTCGTCGGCCTCGTCGAGCACCACGTTCTCCACGCCGTCGAGCTGCGCCACGCCACGGTTCATGAGGTCTATGAGGCGGCCGGGGGTGGCCACGATAATCTGTGCGCCGTGCTTCAGGGCGTGTATCTGGTCGAGGATGCTCGTGCCTCCGTACACCGCCACGATGTTCACGCCCTTGAGGTACTTGGCAAAGTCCTTCAGGTCGTCGGCTATCTGCAGGCAGAGCTCACGCGTAGGACTCAGCACCACGGCCTGTGTGTGGCGGCTTGTGGCGTCGATGCGTTGCAGCAACGGTATGCCGAAGGCGGCGGTCTTGCCCGTGCCTGTCTGCGCGAGGGCTATCACGTCGTTGCCGTGTCCGAGCAAATATGGGATTACTTCTTCCTGTACAGGCATCGGATGTTCGAATCCGAGCTCCTCAATGGCGCGGCGTATGTCCTCGCTCACGCCCAATTCTTCAAATGTCTTCAATATGATGCTAATATGTTATAAGTGGCATGACACCGTGAGCCACACCGGCATCTGGGCCGGGCGGCATGATGGCACATGCCTTTTTCGGGTGCAAAGTTAATGAAAACAAATGAGTTACGAAACTTTAACAGCGATTATTTTACATATAACGCCGATTTTAGCTAATTTTGCAGCCATTATGAAAGTATGCGTATTCTGTTCTGCCAACAGCAGTATCGACCGCTCCTACTTCGACAAGGCAGCGGAACTGGGCCAGTGGATAGGCCGCAACGGACACCAACTGGTGTACGGCGGAGCCAACCTCGGCCTCATGGAGTGTGTGGCACGCGCGGCACGTGAGGCCGGTGCCACGGTCATAGGGGTGGTGCCCACCATCCTTGAGAAGTCGGGGCGTGCCTCCGACTGCATAGACGTGTGCATGCCCTGCGACAATCTCGATGACCGCAAGCAGCTCATGATATCACAGGCCGACGCCATAGTGGCCCTGCCCGGTGGCGTGGGCACGCTCGACGAGATATTCACCGTGCTGGCCGCCGCGGCCATAGGCTACCACCACAAGCGCGTGGTACTCTACAACATAGGCGGTTTCTGGGACTCGCTCCTTGCCCTCATGGCCGACATGCGCGGCCGTGGCATGCTCCGCGAGGGCTTCGACAGCACGCTTGTCGTGGCCTCCGACATTGACGAGGTGGCGGCCCTGTGCTCACTGTGAAAGTGGGAGTGTGTCAAAATACGAACGATGCGGGCTGAAAGTCCGATAAACGCATAGCTTAGGCATCGCCCTAAGTAAGCGACAATCTGACATGCGATACGCCCTGCAAAGACAAAAGCATTGATAGTCATAGTGCTTTTGTCTTTGCAGGGCGTATCGCGTCATTCTGTATATTCATCCAGGGCGATGCCCTGAGCGATGTGGAGTGTTGCCCCATCGGGGCGGTGTTACACAACGCTTTCACTCCCCTCACGCTATGGCTGTCAGCCCAAGGGCTCCAGGAGCCGCCGTCCCATGGCCTCACCGAGTGCCGCACACTGGATGCGCACGTCGGCAGTGAAGCCCTGGCACATATCCACGGGCGTGCCCACGGCCTCGAACTTCAGCTTGGTGTCGTTCCACTCGCCTATCCTGGCCACCGCCTTGCTCGCCCAGCAGTGGCTTCCGAACCACCCGAAGAGGCGGCCCTTCACGTCGCGCCCTGCTATCTCGCTGAGCAGCACGTCCATCTCGTGGTACAGGCCGCCGTTGTATGTGGGCGCACCCACTATCAGTCCACGGTAGCGGAACACGTCGGCGAGGATGTACGAGTGGTGGCTCTTCGACACGTTGTGCATCACTATGTCGCGCACGCCGGCACGGCTCGCCGCCTCGGCTATGGCCTCCGCCATGCGCTCCGTGTTGCCGTACATCGTGCCGTAGCACACCACCAGGCCGGGGTCTGCGTCGTAGCGCGACAGACGGTCGTATATACCTGTCACGCGCTCGACATATTGCTGCCACACGGGGCCGTGGGTCGAGCAGATGCGGTCTACCTGTATGCCGGCGAGTTTCTTCAGGGCGTTCTGCACGGGTATGCCGTACTTGCCCACTATGTTGCTGTAATAGCGCGTCATCTCGGGCCAGAACACGTCGCAGTTGATGTCGGCATCCAGCACTCCGCCGTTGAGAGCGCCGAAGCATCCGAACGCGTCGCCCGAGAAGAGCGTGTGCGTGGTGGTGTCGAGCGTCACCATGGTCTCGGGCCAGTGCACCATGGGCGTGAGCACGAACTGCAGCTCATGCGTGCCGAGCTGGAGCTTGTCGCCGCCGCGCACCTCCACTCCGCCGTCTACTCCGTAGAATCCCTGCATCATGCCGAAGGTCTTTTTGTTGCCCACCACCTTGGCATCGGGATAGTACTTGTGCATGAGTGCGAGTGAGCCGCTGTGGTCTGGCTCCATGTGGTTGACCACGATGTAGTCTATCTGGCGGTCGCCCAGCACCTCACGCACGTTCTCCAGGAACTGCATGAAGTAGTCGGCCTCCACCGTGTCTATAAGGCACACCTTGTCGTCTACTATCAAATAGGAGTTGTATGACACTCCTGCGGGCAGCGGCCACAGCCCCTCGAAGAGGCTCTTGTTGCGGTCGTTCACGCCCACGTAGTAAGTATTTTCCGTTATCTTTCTCATAATGCTTTCGTTATCCGTTGTCTTTCATCCGCTGCCCGAACTCCACTGACACGTAGTTGAATATGCCCTTGCAGCAGTCGGCGGCATATTGCTGCGCGTAATGCACCAGCTCGTCCCACTGCGCCTCGGTGAGTCCGCGCTCCAGGTCGGCCCGTCCTATGCCCAGGCGCAGCAGACCGTACACTATGCCAGCGTTGAAGTTGTCGCCGGCTCCTATGGTGCTCACGGTCTGCGCGGGCGGAGTGGCGTACTCCTTGCGCATGCCCCCGTCGGAGAACACCACCGTGGGGCGTGCCCCGTCGGTGCATATCAGACGCTTGCAGTAGAACGATATCTCGGCGTTGTACACCTTGTCGGCATTCGGCATCTTGTACACCACGCCGAAGTCGTCGCACGAGCCGCGCACTATGTCGGCGTACTCGAGATTCTCTATGAGGTTGGGGGTGACGCGCATCACGTCGTCGCGGTGCGACGGGCGGTAGTTCACGTCATAATATATCAGCGCACCGTGGCTGCGTGCGTGCTCCAGCAGCCCCTGCACCTGCGGCCTGACGGCAGGGTTCACGGCGTAGAACGAGCCGAACACCACTATGTCGTCGGGACTGATGTCGGGGTAGTCGAAGTCGTAGTGGTCGTGGGGCGTGTCGCGGTAGAACACGTAGTCGGCCTCATTGCGGTCGTTGAGAAACGCCAGCGACACCGGTGACTTGCTCTCTGCCGACACCTCCACGTTGCTGCTGTCTACTCCGTTGTCGCGGAGGAAGGCCAATATGTGCTCGCCTACGCGGTCGTCGCCGGCCTCAGAGAAGAATGTACAGGGCACTCCCGAGCGTCCCAGCGACACTATGGCGTTGAACGTAGAGCCGCCTGGCACGGCCTCTATGGGCTTGCCTCCCTTGAATATTATGTCGAGCATGGTCTCGCCTATGCCTATGACTTTGCGCATGATGGTATGAATTGAAGTTCTGAGTATTCCGTTGTTCCTATATAATTGCAGCACCAGCCAGCAGCCATGTACACGCTCCGATTGCCGAGCCGCAGCTTATCTTATGCAAAGATAATGCAAGTGCGAGGGCAATGAAACTTGTTTCAATTGCCGAGCCGCAGCTTATCTTATGCAAATATCTTAAATATTTTGGAATTGGCAAAAAGAATTTTAGTATTTTTGCAGCACACAGCCGCACCCGTGCCGCCACCGCAATACGCCATGGCGGTGCGGCGCGTTGCGCCATGCGGCTGCGCAAAAGACATCAATCAATGACTAAAGACACATCATACAATACCGTGATGCTGCCCAACGGGCTGCGCGTCATACACCGTCCGTCGCCCTCACAGGTGGTGTACTGCGGCTATGCCGTGAACGCCGGCACGCGCGACGAGCTCCCAGGCGAGGAGGGCATGGCCCACTTCTGCGAGCACATGTCGTTCAAGGGCACCACGCACCGCCGCGCATGGCACATCATGCACAGCCTCGAGAGCGTGGGCGGCGACCTCAACGCCTTCACCAACAAGGAGGAGACCGTGTACCACGCCGCCATACTGCGCGACCACATAGCCCGCGCCGTGGACCTGCTCACCGACATAGTGTTCCACAGCACGTATCCACAGGCCGAGATAGACAAGGAGGTGGAGGTCATCTGCGACGAGATAGAGAGCTACAACGACTCTCCCGCCGACCTCATATACGACGAGATGGAGAACACCGTGTTCCATGACAGTCCGCTGGGCCACAGCATCCTCGGCGAGGCCAGGCAGCTCCGCACCTTCACCACGGCCGATGCCGTGCGCTTCACCGGCCGACTATACCGCCCAGGCAACGCCGTGTTCTTCGCCTATGGCGACATAGACTTCAAGCGGCTGGTGGCGTTGCTGCGCCGCGCCCACGCCATAGTGCCCGATGCTCCCAACGCCGCTTGCCCCGACAGCACCGCCATACGGAGCCTCAACATGCGGCGGCAGGACATGAGCGAGTACCGCCGTCAGGACGTGGCGAAGGACATGCACACCGCGCAGCAGCACGTCATGATAGCTGGCCGCGCCTATGCCGCCACCGACAGCCGCCGCATGGCACTGTGCCTGCTCAACAACATCATCGGCGGCCCGGCCATGACATCGCGCCTCAACCTCTCACTGCGCGAGCACAACGCCCTCGTGTACAGCGTGGAGAGCTACATGACGGCGTACAGCGACACCGGGATATGGTGCATATACTTCGGATGCGACGCCAAGGACACGCCGCGCTGCATGCGGCTCGTGCGCCGTGAGCTCGACAAGGCCATGCTACGTCCGCTCTCTGACACGCAGCTCCGCGCGGCGAAGAAGCAGATAAAGGG
>JALFIM010000012.1 GCA_022775985.1 Prevotella sp. | reverse complement strand
CAACGCATAGCGCAGCATTATGTGAGTGAGCAGCAACTGGCAGAGTCTCCAGAAAATGATGAACAGCGGTTGGAGCGGATGATATATTTCGCCAAAACACATCTTTCTCCACGAGAGCAGCGTATTTTCAAAATGCGATTTCTCGGAGGAATGAAATATGAGGAGATAGGCGAGGAATTGGGCATCAGTCGTGTGGCGGTATGGAAACATCTGTCACGTATCACAATCGTTATCAGAGAACAATTTAAAGATTAGTGTTATGACCAACAAGAGTATAAATGACAAGTGGCTCGATGCACAGTCTCATCCCGAGAAGTATACGGATGAGGAGCTGGATGATATGCTCTTCTCACAAGCCGACTTGGGCTTGTTGAAACGTGCTTTTGTCTATGACAAGGCTGAAAATGATGCCATGCTGAAAGAGAAACAATCTGAAGATTGGAAACATCCTTTGATGAAGATAGCAGCTGTATTTGTTGGCTTGCTGATGTTGTCATGCGCTTCTTATGCAGCTTATCATGCTATCAGCCGATATGTTGCGAATGAAGATGTTGCGATTGAGGTTGATAACGTGAAGATTGATAATACAGTTGATAAAAATACGGCTGCCAATCAAGATTGGATGAAGGCAGAAACAACGATGAAAACTCCTGTCGTTTTCGAGGATGCAGAGCTGTCCGCCATATTGAAGTATATTGCAGACAATACCAAGGTGAATGTGGCGTATCGCAATGCGTCTGCTGCCCACGTTCGTTTCTACTTGCAGTGGGACAGCAAGGATTCCTTACAGGACATTATTGACAAGATAAATCACTTTGAGAAGGTACACGTTTCTTTTGATGAGGCTAATCAACTCCTAATCGTGGAATAACTATGAAACGAATCATGTTTATGATATATCTGTGCATGACGATAACAACCAGCCATGCACAACGTCTTTCGCATACTTTTGACAAGGTGTCCTTTAGCAAGGCTTTGGTCTGGCTTGACAAGGTGCAGAGCCAATACAAGATAAACTTCATATACGATGAGTTGGAGGATTTTACTGTCAGCACATCATTTGTCAACAAGGACATCCATAATGTCGTCAGCCAACTGATAGGCTTTTATCCCATCCATGCCACTTTCGATAAGGACGAAATATACTTCGAGTGCATTCAGAAGGAGCCTCGGAAGCTGATAGGCAGAGTGCTGGATGACAATGGTGAGCCAATGGAGTTTGTCAACATCGCACTCTTGAATGCCAAGGACTCCAGCTATGTGAACGGAGGCGTGAGCAATCGTTCGGGCGACTTCGTTATTCCGACAAAAGAAAAGCATGTCATCGTCCGCTTCTCCTATGTGGGCTATAAGACCCTGTACAAACTGGTGAGTGTAGGAAGTATGGGAAGCATACGCCTCTTCCGTGATGCCTATACACTGAGCAAGGTAGTGGTGAAAGCCTACAAGCCGCTATTCCAACGCAAGGAGGACAGAATAGTTTTCAATGTGAGTGAGTTGGAGAACATCGAGGCGTTGGATGTGCTTG
Organism: Prevotella sp.; assembly: GCA_022775985.1. Taxonomy (GTDB): domain Bacteria; phylum Bacteroidota; class Bacteroidia; order Bacteroidales; family Bacteroidaceae; genus Prevotella. Next base: position 25,625 of record JALFIM010000012.1, on the reverse strand, counting down.
ATGTGTTAAGGTATGCGCCAAAGGTGATGGTAGACCCTGAAGGGGAAATAAAGGTAGGCAACAAGGGCACTATCGTGTATGTCAACGACCGCCAGATGGGAGGCAATGAGCTGAAAGCTTATCTTAACAGTATCAAGGCTAAGGATATACAGACGATAGAAATAAAGGATATGCGTGGGGCGGAGGACGATGCCTCTGGCAATAATGGCGTGATAAGAATCAAGACTAAGGTGCAGATAGGGCTCATGGGCGGAGTGGGTGTCAATGGCGACATCGTGCCGCAGCGCAACGGATATTATCAGTATCGGCCACAAGGCAATGTGACGTGGGGCACAGAGCACTGGAATATTTACACTTCTGTTTATCACTCTCAGTATCGTTTCAACGACCGTTCTGAGACCAGGCAGCGGTTCTTTACCGATAACACCTTGCATGAAGCACCTGATGAAAATGCTCTGATGCTGCGCAAGACGGAATTTTATAAGTTAGGCGGCACCTATATTATAGACAAGAAGTGTAAGCATTCGATAGGTGTGGAACTGAATGGCACGGCCGACCATAACAAGGTCTACCCCGTGACTGTGCCCACGGCATTCACAGATGCACGGCAGAATGCGTATGATGGTTTTAATACTTCAGCGCACAGAGATAAAGGTGAGTTCCTGAATGGAGTGCTGTTTTATAGTTGGAACATCAATGACAGAAACAGTTACTTGCGCTTCTTGGGCAACTATAACTACAAGCATTCCCGAGAATACAATTCATTGAAGTCGGAATATGGGGTTTATGAGCCTTTGCATGTTGATGAAAGCAATACTTCCAGCTCGAATGCCAACAATGGCACGGTTAAGGTCGATTTCCGTTATACTTATCCAAGTACCTTTGCAGTTACGGCTGGAGGAAAATATGAGTCGAGCGTGAGGGGCAATGTCCTTCATGAGGAAGATTTCTTGCGGACTGCGCAAAGCCAATCCAGTTGGAAGTACAATGAGAGCATGTCGGCAGCCTATGTCGGTTTGCAAAAAAATATATCAAAGAATTTCTTTGCCTTGGTATCATTGCGTATGGAGAGCACTTGGCAGAAAGGCACTAACAGGCTGACGAGTGAAGTGGAGATAGACAAACGGTACACAGACTGGTTTCCTTCTGCTTATGTCTCGTACAAACTCAATGACAAGGCACAGGTGAGTCTGCAATATTCCAGAAGCATCAATCGTCCTTCGTTTTGGGATTTGAGTAATTACAAGCGGCGTACCTCTTCCGTGCTTTATCAATGTGGAAACCCAGACCTTCAGCCAGATTACAGCGATGATGTACAGGTGGAACTCGCTTATGGCAATCACTCATTGGCCTATTCTCTGTCTTATTCTAAGGACAGGATTACGAGTTGGTTTGAAGTCATGGACGGTAAGACTTATATGAGCGTCAGGAACTATGGGGCACTGACCTCGCATGACTTGAGCTATTATTATAATGGAAAGATTCTGCCTTGGTGGTCAGCCAATGCCAGTATGGGGCTGACTTACCTGTATATGCCTCAGAATTATCGCGTCAAGAATAAGTGGGTGAATGCCGCCAGATGTAGCAACTACCTGAGTTTCGGCCACGTGGGTAACTTTGATATAAGCATGAACTACACCACCGACCGTATTTCTGATTATATGATATTCAAGGGATATTGGAAAATGGATGTGGCCTATAACCGTTCTTTCTTGAAGAATAAGCTGGCAGTGCGTGTCGGAGTGAGAGATGTGTTTAATACCTATCGTAACGTAGTAGACCGCGTTACTCCAGTGCTTGCCTATTATTTCAATCAGGAACGTTATCGGCATTTCTATGTTAGTTTGAACTATTACTTTAATTCTAAGCGCAAAGTTAAGGACAGTACTATCAGAAATGACAATGAAATACAGTATCGGTTGTAATCCATGCCATACCGAGTGGATTTGCGATTCGGCCCATTTCGCGTTCCAAAACGGCCCATTTCACCTTCCAAAACGGCCCATTTCGCACTGCGAAATGGGCCGTTTTGCAACGTATTGACAGCCAGTGTGTTGCGGACTCGTATCAATACCGTGCGGCGCAATGGCATCGACGGCATGCCGAAAAGGCTCCACATGTGGGCCGCGCGGCCGCCATTGGCATCGGCGAAGAGGCTTTTTCGCCTGTCACAGACAGCATAACAGCGGCTTATATTTTGTGAAGTGGGAAAAAAATAGTAACTTTGCGCAACACGAGTTTTCTACCTACGTAAGGCTATGGCTTACGCGATGACACACACATAATTCTTTCAAGAGATGGACGAAGAGACAAAGAACAAGAATGCCGCCGGGCAGTCTGCCGGCGATGATAGCGCAGACCTCAATGCCGCTGACCGCATGGCGGGCAGCGATGACACTCCCGTGGGGTCTGACCGGGAGCCAGACGGCGATGCCGTCGAGGCCGTGGATGGTGCCGACGACGGCATGTCGGTGGAGCACTCCGACTACAAGCCCGTTGACCGTTTTGACGCTTCGGCCGTGCATCACCTCAGCGGCATGTACCAGAACTGGTTTCTCGACTACGCCTCTTACGTCATTCTTGAGCGTGCCGTGCCGCATATCGGCGACGGACTGAAGCCCGTGCAGCGCCGCATTCTGCACTCCATGAAGCGCATGGACGACGGACGCTACAACAAGGTGGCCAACATAGTGGGCCACACCATGCAGTTTCACCCTCACGGCGACGCGTCGATAGGCGACGCCCTGGTGCAGATGGGACAGAAAGACCTGCTCATAGACTGTCAGGGCAACTGGGGAAACATACTCACTGGCGACCGTGCGGCCGCGCCGAGGTACATAGAGGCCCGTCTGTCGAAGTTCGCCCTCGACGTGGTGTTCAACCCCAAGACCACGGAGTGGCAGCTCAGCTACGATGGCCGCAACAAGGAGCCGATAACGCTCCCGGCCAAGTTTCCGCTGCTGCTGGCGCAGGGTGCCGAGGGCATAGCCGTGGGCCTGAGCTCCAAGATACTGCCCAACAACATCAACGACCTGTGCGACGCGGCGGTGAAATACCTGCGCGGCGAGCCTTTCGCCGTATATCCCGACTTCCCGACGGGCGGCAGCATAGACGTGAGCAAGTACAACGACGGACAGCGCGGAGGCGTGCTCAAGGTGCGTGCCAAGATAGAGAAGATAGACAGCCGCACACTCGTGATACGCGAGATACCCTTCAGCAAGACCACGGCCACGCTCATAGAGTCGATACTCAAGGCCGTGGAGAAGGGCAAGATTAAGGTGAAGAAGGTGGAGGACAACACCGCCGCCGAGGTGGAGATACTCGTACACCTCGCCCCGGGCGTGTCATCGGACAAGACCATCGATGCCCTCTACGCCTTCTCCGACTGCGAGATAAACATCTCTCCCAACTGCTGCGTCATAGAGGACAACAAGCCCTGCTTCCTCTCCGTGAGCGATGTGCTGCGCCACAGCGTCGACACCACGATGGGACTGCTGCGCAAGGAGCTGGAGATACGGCGCGGTGAGCTGCTCGAGCAACTCTTCTTCGCATCGCTCGAGCGCATATTCATAGAGGAGAGGATATACAAAGACCGCGGCTTCGAGAACGCTCCCGACATAGACTCCGTGGTGAAGCACGTAGACAAGCGGCTCGCACCGTTCACCAAGGACTTCATACGCGAGGTGACACGTGACGACATCCTGCGGCTGCTCGAGATAAAGATGCAGCGCATACTGAAGTTCAACAAAGACCGCGCCGACGAGTTCATGGCCAAGGTGAAGGCCGAGCTCAAGGACATAGAGCACGACCTCGCGCACATGACGGATGTCACCATAGACTGGTTTGAGTACATCAAGGACAAGTACGGACGGCTTCACCCGCGCCGCACGGAGATAAAGAGCTTCGACACCATAGTGGCCACCACCGTGGTGGAGGCCAACGAGAAGCTGTACATCAACCGCCAGGAGGGATTCATCGGCACGGGACTGAAGAAGGACGAGTTCGTGTGTAACTGCTCCGACATAGACGACATCATAGTGTTCTACCGCGATGGCAAGTTCAAGGTCACCAAGGTGGCCGACAAGATATTCGTAGGCAAGAACGTCATCTGGCTGCAAGTGTACAAGCGCAACGACATACGCACCACATACAACGTAGTGTACCGCGACGGACAGAGCGGCCCGTGCTACATAAAGCGGTTCAACGTGCCGGCCGTGACGCGCGACCGTGAGTACGACATCACCCGTGGCGAGAAGGGCTCGCGCGTGCTCTACTTCACCGCCAACCCCAACGGCGAGGCCGAGACCATAAAGGTGGTGCTGGAGGCCAATCCGCGCCTGCGCACCATATTCATAGAGAAGGACTTCTCGCAGGTGGCCATCAAGGGCCGTGGGGCACGCGGTCTGCTCGTGACCAAGAACCCCGTACACCGCATAGGGCTGAAGAGCCACGGGCACTCCACGCTCGGAGGGCGCAAGGTGTGGTTCGACCCCGATGTCAACCGTATCAACTACGACGACCACGGACGCTTGCTCGGCGAGTTCAATGAGTCGGACTCCATACTCGTGGTGCTCGACAACTGCGACTTCTACATCTCCGACTTCGACCCCAACAACCACTATGAGGACAACATCATGCGCATAGAGAAGTGGAACCCGAAGAAGGTGTGGACGGCAGTGGTGTATGATGTAGACAACGGCGGGTATTACTACCTGAAGCGTTTCACCCTCGATGCCATGCGCAAGAAGCAGAACTTCCTCGGCGACAACCCGAAAAACCGCCTCGTGCTGCTCTCGGAGAACTATTATCCGCGCATACTCGTGTCGTTCACCGGCAGCGATGTCATGCGCGAGGACATGATAGTAGACGCTGAGACGTTCGTCGGCGTAAAGGGATTCAAGGCCAAGGGCAAGCGGCTTTGCACTTGGGAGGTGGGCAAGGTGGAGGAGCTGGAGCCCCTGCGCTACCCCGAACCGCCGGCCGATGACGACAACGACGATGCTGACGTGCCCGATGAGGACCTCGACCCCGATGCGGGCAAGAGTCAGCAGCAGGTCATCGACGAGATGACGGGACAGTTGAACCTCTTCTCTGACAACGGCAATGGCGACGGAAAACTTGAATAACACGTACTCCTCATGGCGCGGCCGCCTTATGAGGGCGGTGCTGCTTGCCGTCGTGGCGTGCTTCGCGGTGGCGGCATACGGTGCCGACGGCGTGACGCGACAGGCCGTGTCGTCAGGCGACGAAAGTTCTGCCGTGCGCCAATCAGACCCGTTAGCCATGCGCCAATCGGTCTCGCTTGCCACGCAAGACAGCTCCTGCTGCCGCGCGGAAGAGGCCACGCGGCGCGTCATAACCAACCTCATGATGGTGGGAGTAGGCTCCGCCGACATGCTCGACACCTACCTCTCGCCCGAGAAATACTCAGGCACGTCGGTCGCTTTCGGCTCTTTCACCGAGCGGCGGAGGCCGTGTAGCCGCTGGTCGAGGCAGATAGAGTATCAGGCTGACGCAGCTTTCGGACGCAACAGGGCCGACAACGCCACTGACATGTCGGCCATGATGCGCTTCAGCTACGGCGCACACAGGCACTGGACGTGGCTCGCCGACCGCCTGACGGTGAAGGCTGGGGCTCTCATTGACGCTTATGCCGGCTTCCTGTACAACACGCGCAACGGCAACAACCCTGCACAGGCACGCTGCGGTATAGACCTCACGCCGTCGGCCGAGGCCCAGTATGCCTTTGAGGCGTGGCACCGCCGCAGCCGTGTGACGCTCGCACTTGCCGTCCCTATTGCCGGCGTGCGCTTCTCACCAAACTACGGACAGTCGTACTACGAGATATTCACGCAGGGCAACTATGACCATAACGTAGTGCCCACCACATTCGTCAGCGCACCGTCTTTGCGCACCCGTCTCACCGTAGACGTTCCTTTGCGCCATGCCGCCATACGGGTGGGCTACTGGGGCGAGTGGCGTCAGGCATCGGTCAACGGCCTGAAGAGTCACCACTACATCCATTCCGTGGGCATAGGGTATGTCCGCCGTTTCTCCATAAACCGATTACACCTATGAGAACAGCATTACTCTCACTTCTTGTCATGCTTTCTGCCGTTGCCGCGCTTACGTCGTGTGTCGATGAGGAGGAGTATGCCAATACGCCGCGTGGCAACTTCGAGGCCCTGTGGCGGATTATGGACGAGCACTACTGCTTCTTCGACTACAAGCAGAAGGAGTACGGGCTCGACTGGGATGAGGTGCGCCTGCGCTATGCCTCGCGCATAGACGACACGATGAGTGACGACCAACTGTTTGAGGTGCTGGGCGCAATGCTCGGCGAACTGCGCGATGGGCATGTCAACATGTACTCGTCGTGGGACGTGGCACGCAACTGGTCGTGGCACGAGGACTACCCCTCCAACATCAGCGACTCTCTCATACGCCGCTATCTCGGCACCGACTACCGCATAGCAGCATCGCTGCGCTACCGCATCCTCGACGACAACGTGGGCTATGTGCGCTGTGCCTCGTTCGCGTCGGGGGCCGGAGAGGGCAACCTCGATGAGGTGATGTACTATCTGGCGGCATGCCGTGGGCTCATCATTGATGTCCGTGACAACGGTGGTGGGCTCATCACCGCTGCCGAGAAGATGGCGGCACGCTTCACCAACAAGCGCGTGCTCGTGGGCTACATGCAGCATAAGACGGGGCGCGGACGCAACGACTTCTCCTCCATGGAGCCGCAGTATCTCAACCCCTCCACCGGCATGCGGTGGCAGAAGAGGGTGGTGGTGCTCACCAACCGATCTGTCTACAGCGCGGCCAATGAGTTCGTGAAGTATATGAAGTGCTGTCCGCAGGTCACTGTCGTGGGCGACCGCACGGGCGGTGGGGCCGGCATGCCGTTCTCGAGCGAGCTGCCCGTGGGCTGGAGCATACGCTTCTCAGCATGCCCTATGTACGATGCCGACAAGCAGCCTACGGAGTTCGGCATAGAGCCTGACCACAATGTGGCCATGGGCAAGGACGACTTGCAGCGCGGCACCGACAGCATCATAGAGTACGCGCGGCAGCTTCTTGACCAGTAACACGTGCTGCTTGTATGATTAGTAAAGGTTTTTCTTATGTAAAGGATTAGGAAAATGTTCTAATCCTAAACACTTTCTTGGTATATGAACGATATGAACAATCCCTCAGATGAGGGTCAACTGCATGATTATCTCACGTCCAGGGCCGATAGCCTCGCGCTGCATCTGGCGCGGCTCAGGCATCGTGGCGGCCTGTTCGTGGCAGGAGAGGTAAGTCTGTTTGTGGCGGCCGTGGCTGCTGTCTCGGCGTATATAGCGTGCGGACTTGTGATGGTGTGGCTGGTTCTTGCCGCAGTATGCCTCGCCACATACATGGCAGTGCGCGTCTGCGACACCCGCAACTCCGCAGCCATAGACAAGGCTGAGGCTCTGCGGCAGGTGTATGTCAATGAGCTGAAGGCCCTCGGCGGCGACTACACGTGCTTTGGCGATGGTGTCGCGTACATTGACTCTGCCCACCCTTATGCCCTCGACCTCGACATCTTCGGCCGTGGGTCGCTCTTCAACCGCATGTGTCGCACTGTCACTACGGGCGGTGATGACCAGTTGGCCGACTGGCTCGGCAGCGACTTCGGGGCCGATGCGCAGTCTACGCGCACGCGTCTCGGCATCATGTCACGCACCATCGATGCGCTCGCCGTGCTGCGTGAGTGGCGTGCATGCTACATATCTCTCGGCGTGCGGCATAAGACCGACACCTCGGCGGTGGCACGTACCATGCTCCGCGCAAGCCGCTATGCCATGCCGGCGGCCTACGGACGGCGGCTCACTCTGGCTGTGGTGGTGTGCGTATTGGCTGTGTTCTACGCCTTGGTGTCACTGGCATTTGCCTCGGTGGTGCCTGAAAGCGTGCCTACGATGTATGGCGTGACGATGCTGCTCGTCACGTATCTTGTGGTGCGCAAGCCAATGAGCCGCCTCAGCAGCGATGTCTCGGGCATGCTGGACGCACTTGGCGGACTCGTGGAGGTGCTGCGCCATGTGCGCACTATGCCTGTCAGCGGCAGTGCGGACGGCACATATCTGCCTGAGATAAAGGCGCGTGTCGTGGAGGCTATGGCCACGGTGGAGAGCCTGAAGGGCATTGCCGATGCCGTAGACCGCCGTGGCAACCAGTTCTGGATGATGCTTGCCGACCTGTTGTTCGTCAACGACTTCTTCATAATAAGGCGTTTCCTGCGCTGGCAGTCGGACAGTCTCGACAGTCTGATGACGCTCACCGACACGCTCGGACGGCTCGACGCTCTCGTCTCTATGGCCACATTCCAGGCCAACAGCTACGGCACTGTACGGGCGGAGGTGACAGACTGCGGCGGCGTGGTGCTCGATGCGCGTGGCATGCGCCACCCGTTCATCGGACGCAAGGCCGTGGGCAACGACTTCAGTATAGCCGATGGCAACTACTACATCATAACGGGTGCCAACATGGCCGGCAAGAGTACGTTCCTGCGCACGCTCGGCATAAACTATGTTCTTGCCATGAACGGCATGCGAGTATTTGCCGACAGTATGCGCGTATCGGTGTTCTCGCTCTACACGAGCATGCGTACCACCGATGACCTCAACCATGGCATAAGTTATTTCAATGCCGAGTTGCTGAGGCTTCAGCAACTGCTTGCCTTCTGTAAGGCGCATACCAGCACGCTCATCATACTCGATGAGATACTGAAAGGCACCAACTCCGCCGACAAACTCAACGGTTCGCGCATGTTTCTCGAGTATATATCGCAGCGCGACGTGACGGGAGTGATAGCCACCCACGACCTTGAGCTGTCGCGTATGGAGCATGACTGCCCTTCGCGTTTCCACGACTACTGCTTCGAGATAGGGCTTGGCGACAGCGTGACGTACTCATACAAGATAACGCCTGGGGTGGCCAGAAACCAGAACGCCACCTATCTGCTCGGCAAGATGCTGCACTCGTAAGGCTTCATATTTGCTGGAATATAAAAAGAGCTACGCCCCATAGAGACGCACTGTCGGTCATACAACCCGACTGTCTGAGCGTCTCTACGGGGCGTAGCCCTTTTGTTTGTTGATTATTACTTCACCATTATGCCCTTGGTCTGTACGTCACGGCTCGATGCTCCCACCATTATATCCACGGCACCCGGCTCGAGATGCTTGTTGCCCTCGCCGTCGTAGTACTTCAGAAGGTCGGGAGTTATCTCGAAAGTCACGTCCTTGCTCTCGCCGGCGGCGAGGTGTATGCGCTCAAAACCTTTCAGTTCCTGCACGGGGCGCGATATCATTGCCTCCTTGTCATGGATGTACATCTGTACCGTCTCCACGCCATCGCGGCTGCCGGTGTTGCTGACGCGCACCGTGGCAGTGAGCTTGCCGCCGTTGAGAGGCAGCTCATTGCCGCTCAGACGCAGCTCGCCATACTTGAATGATGTGTAGCTGAGGCCGAACCCGAAGGGGAAAGCGGGGTCGTTGCGCACGTCAAGATAGTTGCTCTGATACTTGCAGTACTCCTTGCGGTCGTTGCCAACGGAGCGTCCTGTGGGCAGATGGTTGTAGTAGAGCGGCTCCTGTCCCACGTGCTGCGGCATGCTAACGGTCAGCTTGCCCGACGGGTTCTTGTCGCCGAACAGCACGTCTGGTATGGCGTAGGCGGCCTCACTGCCAGGGAACCATACGTTCATGATGGCCGGCACGTTGGCCTTCTCCCATGTCATGATGGTGGGACGGCCCGAGAAGTTGAGCAGTACCAGCGGCTTGCCCAGTGCCACGAGCTTCCGCAGCAGGTCCATCTGCGTGTCGGGAAGCTCCAGATTTACGCGGCTCGATGACTCTCCCGACATGTCGGCAGCCTCACCCATGGCACAAACTATCACATCGGCGTCGCGTGCTATGCGCAGTGCCTCGGCGTTGAGAGCCTCGTTGTCGCCACGGTTGTTCATGGGTTTGTCAAACTCAGCGGCCTTCTGCAGTGCGGGGTCGGAGCAGAAGTTGCAGCCCTGTGCATAGAGAAGTTCGGCCTTTCCGCGCAGGGCCTCCTCCATGCCGTGCCTCAGCGACACGTACTTGGAGGCATCGCGTGTCACTGTCCAGCATCCCACCATCTGCTCGGCCTGGTCGGCGAGTGGGCCGATGAGTGCTATCTTGCCCTGCTTCTTGAGCGGCAGTACGCCGCCCTCGTTCTTCAGCAGCACGAACGTCTGTGCCGCTATGTCGCGTGCTACGGCGCGGTTGGCATCGGAGTAGGTGTCGCGCTTGGCACGCTTGGCATCGCAGTGGCGGTACGGATCGCTGAAGAGTCCGAGCTTGTATTTGGCCTCCAGCACGCGGCGGCATGCCAAGTCTATGTCGGCCATGGTCACCTTGCCCTCCTTCAGCGACTTCTCAAGCGTGCCGATGAATCCCTCCGACACCATGTCCATGTCGGTACCGGCTTTCAGGGCCTGTGCCGACACCGTCTGAAGGTCGCCGAGACCGTGGGCCGTCATCTCACGTATCGACGCATAGTCGGTGACGAGGAATCCGTCAAAGCCCCACATACCGCGCAGAAGGTCGTTGCAAAGCCACTTGTTGCCGGTAGCAGGCACGCCGTCAACGAGGTTGAACGATGACATCACACTGCCCACCCCAGCCTTGACGGCGGCCTCGTATGGCGGCAGATACTGGTTGAACATGCGCACGCGGCTCATGTCAACGGTGTTGTAGTCGCGCCCGGCCTCAGATGCACCGTACAACGCGAAGTGCTTCAGACAGGCCATAATGTTCTCGCGGCTGGAGTAGTCGCCCTGATAACCGCGCACCATGGCCGCGGCCATCTTGCTTCCGAGGAACGGATCCTCGCCGTTGCCCTCGGCTATTCGTCCCCACCTTGCGTCGAGGGCGATGTCTACCATAGGGCTGTAAGTCCAGTCTATGCCGTTGGCCGAAGCCTCCTTGGCGGCAATGCGTGCGCACTGCTCGGCGGCATCGGGGTTCCAACTGGCGGCCAGTGCCAGCGGTATGGGGAATATGGTCTGGTAGCCATGCACCACGTCCATGCCCACGAGGAGCGGTATATGCAGCCGTGTCCTCTTCACGGCCACCTCCTGCATGGCCTTTATCTTGTCGAGTCCGTTGATGTTGAGGATGCCTCCGCAGCGTCCTTTCTCCACCTCGGCACCCACGGGAGAGTTGAGCACCGAGCCGGTAGACACGTCGCCCACGCTCAGGAGGTTGAGCTGTCCGAGCTTCTCCTCAAGAGTCATCTTCGACATGAGACCGTCTATGAACTTGTCCATGTCTGCTTTCTGTGCCATTGCGGCAGTGGCAGTGAGGGCCATAAGGGCCACTGCCATGATTGTCTTTCTCATTTCGATGTATATGTTCTGTTTGCTGATATGTACATGTGCCGTTATTCGGTGAGCCTGAAGCCCACCTTGAGCGGCAGGTTGTCAGAAGAGTTGCCGATGAGCGCGGTGAAGTCGCCGGCCTCCGATATCCAGGCGTGCGCCTTGTCGTCGTAGAAACTCAGTGCGGTATTGTCTATGCTGATGCTTACGTCCTTGCTCTCGCCGGGCTGAAGGAACACCTTGCTGAATCCCTTAAGCTCCTTGTAGGGGCGCGGCAGCGATGCCGTGTTGTCGTGGATGTACAGCTGCACCACCTCGGCCCCTGCGCGGTGGCCAGTGTTCTTGACGCTTACGGTGAACGTGAGTTTGCCATCGCGCGTCATAGACGGGCTGTCGATGCGTGCGTCAGACAGCTTGAACGTGGTGTAGCTCAGCCCGTGTCCGAAGGCGAAAGCCGTGCGCGACTTGTACTTGTCGGCTCCACGGTAGCCCACGAAGAGGCCCTCCTTGTACTCCTCGTCTATGATTTTCTTGTCGGCACGCCATGTACCGGGGAATGCTCCCAGCTTATGTGCAGGCACGTCGGACAGCTTCTCAAACCACGTGTACGGCAGTTTGCCCGACGGGTTGACATCACCGCACAGCACGTCGGCCAGGGCGTGTCCTGCTTCTGAGCCGATGAACCATCCCTGTACTATGGCAGGGACGCTCTGTCGCCACGGCATGGTGACGGCATTGCCCGATATGTTGACGTATATGAAGTGCTTGTTGGCCTTGGCCAGGGCCTCTATGAGTCGGTCTTGTCCGTAGGGTAGGTCCATGGATTTGCGGTCGTGGCCCTCGCAGTCCTGATAGTCTGCCTTGTTGAGCCCACCGAACATCACCACGTAGTCGGCACCCTTGGCCTTGGCCACGGCATCGGCGATAAGCTCGTCGGCACTGCGCTTGTCCTCAAGGTTCTGCCCTGTGGACACGCCATTGTAGCTTCCGCCCGTGTCTCCTACGTATCCGCGCTCGTAGTCTACGGTCACGCTGCTGCCCAGACGAGCCCTTAGGCCGTCGAGCGGCGACACCTCATGCTGCACCTTGAGCGACGACGAGCCGCCGCCTACGGTCATCATCTTCACGGCATTCTCGCCAACCACGAGCACGCGCTTGGCTTTCGACGCGTCGATGGGGAGCACACCGCCACGGTTCTGAAGCAGCACGATGCCCTCATCGGCAATGGTGCGTGCCGTGCGGTAGTGCTCATCGGAGCACAGGAAACCGCGTCCGCGGTGTGGCGCCATAGTGGTGCGGAAGTACAGGCGCAGCACACGGCGCACCTTATCGTTGAGTTCGGCCTCAGAGTACTTGCCATCGTTTATGGCCTTGAGGTACGGATTGGCGAGGAAATAGTTGTCGTAGGCGTTGGTGGCACCCATAGTCAGACCGTCAGTCCATGTGCCGAACTCCATGTCGAGGCCGTTCTTGACGGCCTGGTCGAGGTCGTGTGCGCCGCCCCAGTCGCTCACCACCACGCCGTCGAAGCCCCACTGACCCTTGAGAATGTCGTTTATGAGATACTGGTTGTGGCAGTTGTGCTGGTTCTTGTATAGGTTGTATGCGCCCATCAGCGCCCATACGCCACCCTCCTTGACGGCGGCCTTGAATGCCGGGAGGTATATCTCATGCAGCGTGCGCTCGTCTACTACTACGTTGACCTGGTGGCGGTACTCCTCGTCATTGTTCATGGCGTAGTGCTTGACGCATGCCGACACGCCGTTGCTCTGCAACCCTTGTATGTAGGGCACTACCATACGCGACGTAAGCCAAGGGTCTTCGCCCATGTATTCGAAGTTGCGTCCGCCGAGCGGCGTGCGGTTGATGTTGACACCCGGGCCGAGAATCATGTCCTTGCCACGGTAGAGTGCCTCCTCGCCGAGGCTGCGTCCGTAGGCGCGTGCCAGCGAGGTGTTCCATGATGCGGCCAGGCACGACAGGGCAGGAAATGCCACACACGAGTCGTTGGTCTGTCCGGCCTGCTCCCATTCGTCCCAAAGCACGTCGGGACGCACGCCGTGAGGCCCGTCGTCGGTCCAGAAATCATGGAATCCGAGACGCTTGACACCCGGTGACGAGAACTTGCTCTGCGCATGAATGACGGCAATTTTCTCGTCCAACGTCATTCGTGAGAGAGCATCTTCCACACGCTGCTCCACTGGTTTGCCCGCATCAAGATATACGGGCAGTGCCTTTTGAGCATCGGCTGCCGTCGCCATTCCTATGGCAAACAGGGCTGCAATAAGTGATTTCTTCATAATATCCTATATACTTTATTGTTATTTTGTTTCTTTTATTTTATGCTTTCCTCATTCCTCACACTTCAATCCCATACTCTTTATATACCCAGCCTGCGGTTTGCAGTTCTCGAATTTGCTATTCTCAACAAACTGCATGAGAATCTGACGGGCTGTCATCTGGTCGGGACGGGCCTCGCGGAACTCCTTGAACGTGCCGCGTGGAGTCTCGGAATACTTCACGACGATGCTGTCCCAGTCGGCCGGACGCTGTATGGCATTCATACAGGAGCCGTCGACTTTCTTGTATGGCCAGAAGGTGTAGCCGATGTTATTGTCCTTCATCACCTGCACGAACTGCGCCTGCCACTCGTCGGTGTTGTGCCCTATCTCGCCCATATACATCGGCAGACCGGTCTTGTCGCGGAAGTCGATGTAGTCTTTGATGGCCGGAGCGGAAGCGTCGCCGCCGTAACGGTGACAGGTGTACATGATGTTCTTGTCGAATTTCCAGTCCGTGAACATGAAGAAATCGCTGTTCCAGCGTGCTCCTCCAAGTAGTATCACGTGATTGGCGTCCACCTCGCGGATGGCTCTTGTGGCACGTTTATACAGAGGTTCGAGTTTTTTGTTAAGCTCGTCCTTGTTCTCAAAGTAATGGGCTATCGGTTCGTTCATCAGCTCATAGCCGAGTATCACCGGCTCGTCGGCATAACGGCGCGCTATCTTCTGCCACACTTCGCAGAACAACTGCTGGCTGGTCTCGCTTTCGAAGAGCCACGGATAGCCATGTCCGTTGTCGATATTGTCGCCTGTCTGTCCGCCCGGACAGTCGTGCATATCGAGAATCAGATATAGATTGTTGTCCCTGCACCAGTTCACCACGCTGTCCATACGCGCGAATCCGTCCTGTGAGGCGGTCAGTCCCATATAGTCCTCGTCGGTGAAGAGCTTATAGTTGAATGGCAGGCGGATTGTGTTCGCGCCTGTTCCGGCGATGAACTCCACGTCCTTGCGGGTGATGTAGTTGTCCTTGAAGGCCTTCCAGAACTCGGCGGTGAAGTCCGGTCCCACCATCTGCGAGAGCATATCGTTAATCATCCATTCGCAGTTGGTTCTCTGGAAACCGAACATATATCCCTCGGGATTGAGCCAGTTGCCGAGGTTTGTACCTACGATAAACAACTTCTCACCATTCGGCTTTACAAGATTCACGCCATCCACCTTTACAAACTTTCCCTTTTCTTTCTTTGCCGCACACACGGCCGTCATCCCGACAAGCAGCAATGCGATGAATAGTAGTTTCTTTTTCATCATTATAAGTTAGTTATTATAGTTATGATTGTATGTTATCCGTTTAACAGTAGCCGGCTACACCTTATTATATAGGGACATCCATAGGACATTCATTACATATAATTGGAATATTTCACCAGGCAATTCTTCATTCTCCGTTTACATTCCGTCTTCTCTCTTCGGCCACATCCAGTCAGTCCTCTCCCCCTTGGGGGAGTTGGAGGGGGCTATTTCTGGAATACTCGCACATAGTCCACCTCCATAGTCACGGGCAACGCGCTCTCGTCAACTCCCTGCGAGCCGCCCCAGTCGCCGCCCCACGCGAGGTTCAGGATAACATAGAACGGGTCATCGTATGGCCAGTCGTCGCGTCCGAGTCCGCGGTTGTTGTAAGTCAACTGCACCTTACCGTCAACGAAGGTCGTAATTTTATCGTGCGTCCACTCTATCGCATATTTGTGGAACTCACCTTCCGCACCGGGACAGTGCATCTCATGAGTTACCTGCGTACCATTGGAATGCACATGGGCATTAGCGTGCAGACTCGAAGACACATAGTCGGGATGGTATCCCACCTCCTCCATTATGTCTATTTCGCCGTCGGCAGGCCATGAACGGAAGTTTACCGGCATCATCCAGAACGCGGGCCATGTGCCCTTGCCCTTCGGCAACTTGATGGAAGCCTCTATATAGCCGTATGTCCAGCCTTCTTTCACCTTAGCATACACGCGGCCGGAATATATCTTGCCGTCCGAGCCCTTGAAGCAGTTGATGTGCAGGCGGCCGTCAACAAGCTCCGTCACACGCTTACCATCAGCCTGACCGTTCACGTATGTCTGCAGTTCATGGTTCACCCAACCGGCATTCTGCACCTCGTGCGTCCAGTCCTTACTGTTCAGCGTCGTACCCTCATTGAATTCATCGTGCCATACAAGGCGGTAGCCCGCAGGAGTCTCGATGTTCGCATCCTCTGCGGAGTTCTGTATCACAGTGATAGTTACCTTCTCTGCTCCGCTCATCACATCCACAGAACCTGTTCTTGAGGCCATCGCTGAGTTTACATCTGTCTTTATCCTTACAGCCGGCCCGTCAGTAGAAAAGCCAGTTGTTACCCCGTTAACAATATCTGCAGATATCCAGTTATCATTTGACTTTACGGTGAAATCCTTAGACGCTTTTATGCCGACAAGAAGCGTCTCACCTTTCGAGATTGAATACACCGTGCTCTTTTCTACTTGCATGGGAACTGCCTGCGTAACAGGTATTGTAACTCTCTTGGCACCAGACTTAACCACAACAGAACCGCTACGTGACTCTGTTCCTGTGTTTGCGGCAACCGTCACTGTCACCGTTCCTTGAGTACTCGTCGAGCCGGAGACATTGACCTTTATCCAGTCCTTACTGGTGTCATCGGCGTATGCCGTCCACTCACCACGGCTGCAATTCACATTCAACACATAAGAACCTCCCACAACAGGAGCGTCAACCTTATCGGGCGAGCAGGTCAGCGTTATGTCACTACCCTGCCCTGCACCATCACCATCGTCACTGCTGCAAGATGTGAAAAGCAGCAGAGACAGAAATAAAACAATACTGATTTTCTTCATATCTAATATTTATTATTAAAATGCTTAAGCATAAAGTATTCTATTTTTCATTGATAATATGTTACAATTGTTGCTGTACTACCATGCATACCGCTCGCCCCCTCTTGTTCTTCCAAAGGTTTGGGGTATTGTGATATAATATTATAACGACCTGGCTCAAGGACTATATTCTTGGTACACATAACATAAGCATAAGGGTAAACGTCTAAAGAATAATTTAGACAAAGTATGTTGCACTATACTGCCGTGTTTGGGGTACATTAAACAGGCTGTCTTTATTTATCAGGATATCATTCTCCACTACATAATAGCCGTCTATCTCTATCATGTCGGTAGTGTCCAATCCCATTGAAAGAATCCTGTTCTTAGCCTGCTCAAGAACCGACTCCGTATTATTTATAGGATTATCAACAATACCTTCTGTAACATCATCACTACAAGAAGATACAGCGATCAATGACACTGAAAAAAGGAAATAAAAAATAAAGTTTTTCATAATACTTAAATTTATATTTATTCCTTTAATAAAGGAATTGGGGGCTAAAAAGTCCCCAATTCCATATTTACAATAAGAATCATAATTATTCTCTATGCTTCTGAAGAATAATGTTGCTGATAGTTATCTCCGTATTAGCAGGATTACCGCCAAAATCAAAGAACAACTTCATAGAAGAACAAGGTCTTGGCAACTTAACTTTTGTCTGGAAGAATCTTAATTCACCACCAGCGACAAGAGATTTTGAATCATCTGCGAAGAAGAAATTATCATCATCTTCTGCATCCGTGAGTTTAATCATTGGCTTAAACTCATTATTAGATTCTATAACTGCCAAGAAATCATATTCCTCGTCAACATCATCAATAGCCAAATCAAGCTGGAACGGAACTTGCGCCTGCCAACGTTCAAAAGTAGCTTCTGGCAACTTGATCGTAATTTTACCATCACTAACTGTTACATTAGGATCTGCTATCTGCGACCAACCCGGTGCGTAGTAGCCTGCTATCTGCTGAGGATTAGCTGTCTTCCAAAGATTATCATTACTGTTCACATCTACCCATACAGGCTCTGGCTCACCTTTCTCTGGTGCTTCAATATCATTGTCGGATGATTTCATGAAAGTAATGTTCTCAACAACGACCTCTGTATTCTCATCATTGCCACCGAAGTCAAAGAACAGTTTCAGGTTATCTATACTGCGACTTGGCATACCTGTCATGTAGAAACATATAGGCTCGCCTGCCTTTAACGCCTGTTTTTCTGCAAAATAGAAATCATTATCATCATTAGGATTGGTAAACTTAATGGTTACACCTGGATGGTCCTTTGTAGATGTCAATATCACAGAAAAGTCATAAGTGTCATCACTTGCAACAGTTGAGATATTTGTCTCAAACGGAACCTGGCACTGCCACTGATCCGTAGTTGCTGCCGGCAATGTAACAGTAAAGTCATTTCCACTCATTGATACTGCCGGATCTGCTATCTGTGACCAGCCTGGAGCATAATAGCCTGCTGCCCGTGTAACGGTAGCATTCTTGAAAAGGTTCTTGTCGCTTGCTGCATCAAAGCCGCCAAAACCATTCATGACTGTTTTGTTTATTGTAAAGGTCTTAACAATAGAGCCATCACTTATACCATTGGCATTCTTCACCTTACACTCCACCGTATAAGTACCAGCTTTGCGATAATACTTTTGAGCAGAGAAATTTCCATTATAAGTCCCATCTATGATCCAAACCGGACTTACGCCAGGACTAGACTTAAAATTGAAATAAGCATAGTTAGTCTCTTGATCAACGGTTACCTCTACATTATCTTCATAATCCGAAGCTTCTGGTATGTTACCGTTTGGAGCACTAAAATCTTCCGGTGAGCAAGATGCCAATACAAGCAGCATCATCGGAACAAAACCTAATAATCTAAATATTTTATTCATTGTTCTTACATTTTGATTGTTATTAATAACCAGGATTCTGAACAAGATTTGGATCTGCTGCCATCTCTGTATAAGGAATTGGCAAATACATATTCTTTTCCTTGTTCCATGAATTTGTACGTTCAGAGTTTGGTACATCTGGCTCAGCAACTAAAACTGTTGAAGCTTTGTCTGTACGTACTAAATCCCAATAACGTTTACCCTCACTAACAAACTCGAGATGGCGCTCTTGTATAATATTATCCAAAGTCGGCTCAACTTCAGAAACCAATCCTGCACGCTGTCTTACCTTTGTTATATAACTCTTAGCCAATGCCAAATCACCATTGGTGCGAACAAGCAACTCGGCAGCATTTAACAAAGTCTCCGCATAACGGTAAACACGCAAGTTATAGTTATAATTCAACTGCTGGTCACCCGTAGAACGTTCACAATTGACCGCATAAGCATAGTTCTTACCCATCCAAAAGCCTGTATTCTGATAACGAGGTTGGAAATCAGAATTTCCTTCGGTATATGGACGCACATCCAGAATACTAACATCACGACGAACGTCATTCCGTGCGAACATTTCGTAAGTAGAAGGACGCACTGGAGCAAATCCCCAGCCGTCATTAGCGCCAATTGCAGCTATTGCCATAGGAGCGGAACAGAGTCGTGGAACAACAGTACCACCTGCATAAATAGCATCATCATGTCCCCAACCACGGAAAGTTTTATTATCCGAATAATTTACCTCGAAAATTGTTTCCTCACACCATTCTCCTGCCGATTCAAACAATTCCTTATAATCTGGATGCAATCCATAATGAGAATCATTTATGATGTCTTTCATATAACCAAGAGCCTTAGAATAACGAGAAGCATCATTCTGATACATCACATAATCAGCATAAAGCATATATGCCATAGCCTGAGACACACGTCCCAAATTATCCTCATCCCATTCCATTGGCAATACATTGAGTGCAATAACGTCTTCCAAATCAGCAATTACATTTTCATAAATTTCTGCCGCAGGAAGCTGTGGATATGAATATCCACCGGCCGTATTTACTGTGAAATAAGGAATATTTCCGTAAAACTTCCAAAGCCAAATATAATAGTACGCACGCAATACACGAGCCTCAGCATTCCATGATTTATATGTTTCCTCAGAAACGCTTTCCTTGAATTCTTCTATATATTTAACAGCATCATTGCATCGTTTAACGCCAGTAAACATATTAGTCCAAATACCAGTCATACATTCTGTCGGAGTTGATTCATAGTTAGCCATAAGATGCCAAAACTTGTTATCACCAGGACCAGAACCACCAACAAAGAAATCGTCACCCATAATCTCACTCATAACATTTTGGGGAGAATATTGGTATCCGTTCCAATCATTCCACTCTGTAGGACTATAAGCAGCTATTATAGATTGTACCACATGAGTCGAGTCCTTATAATACTCGTTGGCAGACTGCTTTATAGGATCATCTTGCTCCAAAAAGGAATCACTGCAACTGGTGAAAACCAATGTTCCTGCAAGCAAGCCGAATAATATATTTATCTTTTTCATAAAATTCTTTTTAATACTTTTGTTAACTTAGAATCCAACATTCACACCTATTGTCCATGTTCTTGGCTGCGGATACACACCATAATCAACGCCAAGAGATGTTGTAGTAGAAGATATTTCAGGATCCAAACCTGCATATTTCGTCAATGTCACCAAATTCTCAACCGCTACGAAGAAACGCAATTTGTCTACAAAGAATTTTCTTGTTATATTTTGCGGCAAGGTATATCCCAACTGCATATTCTTTATACGCATATAGCTACCATCTGTGAGGTACAAATCACTTGACTTCCAGTTATCTGACTTATCTGCATAAACAAGTTTTGGATATTTATTTGAAGTTCCTTCACCTGTCCAACGTCCTAACATCCAAGATGGCATATTCTGCAATTCGACATCTGTACGGCGTGTTGCATCAAAGATGTCATTACCGATTGTACCCTGAAGCATCATAGAAAAATCAAAGCCTCTCCAATTCGCTGTCAAATTCAAGCCAAAACTCCAATCAGGTGTACCCTTACCAATACGTGTCTGGTCGTTTTCTGTAATAACGCCATCACCATCTACATCCTTGAAACGAACATCTCCCGGTGTCGGATTTTTTTGAACAGTATGCTTAAAGTCATCATGCTGACGAGCCATATATTCATCAATCTCTGCCTGATTCTGGAATACGCCATCAGTCTTATAGCCATAGAAGAATGGGAATGGCTGTCCATTTTCTGCACGGGTGATAGTTCCGATACCCTGGAAGCTATCAAGATTTTGATAACCTGTATCATTACCATAATTTATAAGTTCATTTTTCAGGTAAGAAATATTACCGCTTACACGGAACTTGGCATCAGCAATATTCCACTTGTAAGAAGCCTCAAACTCAACACCCGAGTTTTTCATCTCACCGACATTACCCCATGGACTATTCTCACCAATATAAGAAGGTATTGGCATTCTCAGCAACATTCCATTGGTCTTCTTTACGAAATAATCAACGGTAAATGTCAAAGCATTATTGAAAAATCCGAAATCAACACCTAAGTCAGTCTGTACAGATTCCTCCCATTTCAGATCTGCATTTGGAAGCCATGTAACTTTACTTCCGATAGCAGATGTCTCATCACGTCCCAAAAGATAATTATTATTGCCACCTGTAGCAGCCTGAACAGCATAAAGACCATTGCCGATATTCTCATTACCATTCTTACCCCAAGAGAAACGTATCTTAAAGTTGCTCAACCAATCTTTTGTATTCTGCATGAACGCCTCGTTCATAACATTCCATCCCAAAGAGAATGACGGGAATACAGCATAGTGATTGTTAGAGCCAAACTTAGAAGAACCATCACGACGGATTGTAAACTGCGCCATATAACGTTCATCATAGTTATAACTCAAACGTCCAAACAAGGAGGCCAACGTTGTGACATAATTAGGACCGCCATAAACACTTTGCTTTCCTTCTTTTGCCTCACCTGTTGCTCCATCTATAAACGGATGGTCAAGAGATATTAAGTCGTCACGTGATCCACCAAGATAGTTTCCATAAGATTTCTTGGCACTCTGTCCTAACACAACATTAAATGCATGTTTTCCTATTTCCTTATCATAAGACAGAGTATTTTCTATCTGCCATACAGTTCCTCTACAAGAATTACTAAATGCAGATGTTTTATCAGAGCTTTCTCCTTCACGCAGATAATAAATAGGAGTATATCCATCATATCCCCAGAAACTCTGGTCTACACCATAGTTTATATGGTATACCAAATTATCCCAAATTTGCAAGTCTGCCATGAAATTAGCAACAATCTTATGACTCCAGTTGAGAGTACCCGGCAAAGACAACTTTGCAAGTGGATTGCTAAACTCATGATAAGCGGCTCCAGGTGTTGTAAATATTTCTTTCACGCCATTTTCGTCCACACGTCCTGTATACATAGGTACATAATTAGAACTTGCAGAATTCCTTTTAATCTCATCAAGAGCATCCTGACCGTTCTTATACGGAGTCAATATCGGCGGAAGGGCTATTGCAGAACCAAGAACAGAACCCTGCCAAGCATTAGCTTCTATAGCCTTAGAATGAATACGAGCATAAGAAGCGTTTACTGTTATATCTAACTTATTCAACCAATTGCGTTCCTTACTATCATCAAAAATATTATATTTTGTATTGCTACGCAATGTCATACGATCATAGTTAGAACGGTCATAGTTACCACCAATAATACCTTCTTGCTTGTAATAACCCATAGAAAGATAATAGTTCACTTTCTCGGTTGCGCCACTGACATTTACCTCATGATTTGTCACAGGAGCATTGTCATTGAACACAAGATCCTGCCAGTCTGTTCCCTTACCATAAGAATAAGGGTCAGAATAAGGAGCTGCCTGTCCTGCATTTACATATGCCTCATTTGTAAGAACGGCATAGCTGGTTGCATCAAGCACGTCACGGTGCTTCCATGCTGTTTGCCAACCAGTAGAGAAGTTATAGTTAACACGCACCTTTCCTATTTTTCCTTTTTTAGTTGTTACAAGAACAACACCATTAGCAGCACGCGCACCATAAATAGCTGCAGAAGCAGCATCCTTCAAGACCTCAAGGCTCTCAATATCAGAAGGACTCAAATAATCAAGACCTCCCTCAATAGGCATACCGTCAACGATATAGAGAGGGCCATCCTTATCACTATTGATAGTACCATTACCACGGATACGGATACGTGCTGCAGCACCTGGCTGACCAGAAGAAGAAGTAACCTGCACACCAGCAGCAAGACCTTTCAACGCATTATCCATACGTACAGGAGCTGTACTTGCCAAGTCCTCCGTATTCACCTTTGCGATAGAGGCTGTTACTACCGACTTTTTCTGCACACCGTAACCGATAACGACAACGTCGCTGAGGGTCTTGGAATCCTCTTCGAGGACTATGCGCATATTGTTTGAAACCTTAGTCTCGTAGTTCTTATATCCAATATAAGAGATTACGAGAGTTGAGCCGGGCTCTACAGACACAGTAAACTTACCGTCAAGGTCTGTAATAGCACCTGATGTAGTGCCTTTCTGAATAACAGAAGCACCAATTACCGGTTCGCCTCCTCCGTCAACAACAACACCAGAGTATTGCTGTTTCTGAGCAAAGGCGGTCATCGACACGAAGAATGTCAACAACAAGATTAGAAATCTACCTTTCTTCATAGTTTTTTGTTATTTGTTAATAAAAAGTTAGTATATAATTTTAATTCTCTAAATCAATCGTCAAAAGCAGTCTTACACATTATTTATATGTTGTTCTGCGGTAGCGTTGTCAGTAGTAGCTCATGGTATCGGCTTCGTTCAGAAGCAAGCGTGGCAATGAGAGCTTGTTCATAGATTGCCGAG
Source organism: Prevotella sp. (assembly GCA_022775985.1). Taxonomy (GTDB): domain Bacteria; phylum Bacteroidota; class Bacteroidia; order Bacteroidales; family Bacteroidaceae; genus Prevotella. The sequence continues at coordinate 2,172 of JALFIM010000012.1, read as the reverse complement.
TGCAGCTTTTTCTTTTGCAAAGATAAGCAAAAGGCTCAATGTTTTTTCACACTCCAAATCATAAAGTGGATAATTTCGAATGCAGGAAAGTGCTTTTCTACTGATTATCAAACACTTACAAAATGCTAACAAATACAAAAAAGTGGGACATATATAAGCCGGTAAGACTCTCGAACCACCTCACAAGGACTACGCCAATAGCTATATTCCAAGTGATTTAATTTGAGTTTTAGTTCATTTTCTGCCCATTTCATCGACAAACGAGCATCAGAACATCTACACTGTGAACGAATATTACGGCTCATCCGATAAATACAAGGGGCAACCTATTTCGGTCGAACAGCATAGTACTATGGCACAATACTTTAGTAATTTGGGCGCAGTACTCAAGTAATTCCGGCCTGATTACTCAAGTATTTTGGCTTCAGTACCGGAGTAATCCAGCCTTAAATACTCTGAGCATAGTTTTTTACACACTTTTCGATAATCAAAGATTATGGGGTGAGGTCAGGAATTCAATACTTTGTTACGCAACAAATAGGTGGCATTCTGGTTGCGCGCAACGCCCTGCGTAATCTTATAAGAATATGTAACGTCAGTGCCAAGTTCTATTTCAAAGCAATAATTATGGAAGCGCGAGGGATGTTCATCGGCCATCTTTGAGAGTTCCAAGTCGTGAGTAGCCACGACAGCCGTAACCGGTAGCTCAGAGATATGTTGCAGGAAAAGACGTGAACCGTTCAGCTTGTCGAGCGAATTAGTACCCTTCAGTATCTCGTCGAGAATGACAAGCGTGTGATGCTGAGTGCGACAGTAGCTTAACAACTGCGAGAGGCGCAGCAGTTCGGCATTGAAATATGAGATGCCGCGGGTGAGGTCATCGGTAGTGCGCATACTCGTGAACAGCGAGAACACCGACACCCGCAAGGAATCGGCAAACACCGGCATACCGTTCATCGCAAGGACATAGTTTATTCCGACAGCGCGAAGGAAGGTGCTCTTGCCCGCCATATTGGCACCTGTTACAATATAATAATGTTGCTCTTCGAAAATGAAGTCGTTGCCCACGGCGCGTTCGCCTAAGAATGGATGGCGCAGAGAACGAGCCTCATACACCATGCGGCCGGAATCTATCACCTCGGCATCGGTGGCGGCGGGCTCGTTATATCGGAAAGTGGACATGGAGACAAGCACATCAACACGGCTCAGGGCATCTATCCAATCCCCTACCCTATGTGCGTTGGCCTGCTGCCAGTGGCGAAAACGACAAATGGTGCGGTAATCCGCAAGGAAAAAAGTATTGGTGAGCAGCAGTCCGAGGATGTTGCCACGGCGGTCGAGTGCCTTTAGTATGCTGTCGAGTTCTCTGAAAGCACGTTCTGCACCGTCAAGAGAGTCTGCGAGAGTACGCAAATCGGGGTCGCGGAAGTTGGCAGAGCATATCTTTCCCACAAGTGTGGCTACGGGTGTCATCCGGCGATGAAGCACAGCGACGGCCTTGCTTATCTCCCGCAGCGGCTCGGAGCAGCACAGCCAAACGGCAAGGAACTGCAAAACAGCCCACAAAAGTGGCAACGAGGCTTCTGCATAACCGCCAACGGACAGGGCAACAAGCAGCCACAAACCGCCAACAGCGAGCAAGGCAAGATAGCGGACAGATGCGGAGGCAGCTAAGGGAGCAATGTTCATCACACTGATGCGGTCGGCCACGTCACGCAGTTCGCCGGTAGCGATTGTCTGCCCTTGCACCGTAGCGATGAAATCAGCACGCCATTGGGGCATCGCAGCAAGCTCTTTTTGAGGTTTTTCCTTATTTTTTCCCCATTCCATCGAGGCGAAGCTATCGGCAAGCATATCGCTTCCGCCCTTCGTTACGGTGCGGTTGACACGCTGGAACAAAGAGTCACGGCCGAAAATATCAATATCTGTTGTATAAGGATGTTTCGGGTCGGCATACTCTTCGCCATTCCCGAAACTTGAGAAATCGCCATCCAAATACTTCACTTCGTCCTCATAAACAGTCTTCAAGGCATGGAGTTTCTCTATGGAGCGGTCATTCTGCACATAGAAATATCTCACAATAAGATATGCAATCATCGCCACGGCAGCCATCCACAATGTCCATGACGCTCCATCTATAACAGTGTATAGGACAACAAAGCCGACAGCAAC
>JALFIM010000119.1 GCA_022775985.1 Prevotella sp. | reverse complement strand
GCTGGCAAGGATGAAGCACGTGCGCAAGATGCAGTCTATCATACAGATGAGCCTTCTGGTAATAGTGATCCTCGCCATAGCCTACGACATATACACAGCTGGCGTGATGTCGGCCGAGGAGATGACGATAGTAGGCATCTCAAGCCTTACAGGACTCATCGTCGGCGGCACCATAGGACTGAAGGTGCTCGCCAGGATGCAGCGCACCAATGATGAGATAATAAAGCAGATAGGCGAACTGACCGACAACCAGGCACAATAGGCATGCTGCGGCACGTGCTCCACACACCGCCTCTCCATGCCCTACCCCATACTCTCACGCCATCAATAAATGACGTGTTTGCGAAATGGCCCATTTTGGCTTGCGAAATGGCCCGAATCACAGTGTGAAACGGGCCGTTTCGCAAGCCAAAATGGGCCATTTCGCAAGGCCACTTCATACGTACCATAAAACAACTGTATATCAACACGTTACATCATCGGTCTAAATCACGTAAAATAACGATACCGATGACATGGCAGGACATTAGCCGTCAGTTGTCCATCCTCACCCCACGCTGACGCAGCACGTTGAGGAATACCGAGCAGAGGTGCGTCTTGTCGGCATCCACGGCACTGAACGACACATAGTCCACCGACTTGAACGAGTCTGTTATGGTGTTGTCGGCATTGTAGAGTCCCATATCCGAGCGCATGAATGCCCTGAGCATGTCGGCAGACGGGTCATCGCCGAACCCGAGGTCGGCAAGATAACCGAGGTCTGACTTGGAGAATGCCAGCGTAACGTCTATGTCATTAGGCTTGCGCCCCACCATCGACAAGATGCGTACAAGCGCGGCCAGCGTAGACTCTATGTCGTACTTCTCCACCGACATCATGCCCTTGTCAGTGAGCCAGTCCATAAACCGCCCCGAAGGCGACAGCCGCGACACGTCTACCATGGTGGGGTCGATAACGAACACTATGCTGCGCACATTCTTGTAGAAGTCCATGGCCGACGTGCCCGACACCGACTTGACATTGAACTTCTCACCAGCTACATCGTAGAAGAACAGATGGTACGGGAACGGGTGGTACTTGCGGCGCAGCACCATCTCCACGGCCTTGTAGCGGTTGCGCACGGCCGTCTGTATGCCGTCGCGCTGACGTATGCGCTCCGCAAACACCGCCACATCGGTATTGCCATCGACCGCCACCTGCGTGAGGTCGCTGCCGAACATGCGCTGAAGCCCGTCAAGAGCAGAGTACAGCATGTACGACTTGCCCGACGAACGCTCACCCACGATGCCTATATGCACGTCGGTGCCCACCACCTGTTCGTGCGACTTGTTGATAAGCCGTCCGCAGTGCGGGCAGCGGCGCGTGAGCTTCGCCTTGCCGTTGAGCAGCATGGTGGGCACCCTCACGCCTATGGAGCGGCATGTCTGATGAAACACGCCGTAGACGCCGGGGTTGAGGTCTACGGGATATTCCTTGCCGTCTACCATATAGGCTATGCCCTTCTTGTTGCCGCAGAACGGACACGGGCGGTTGACACCATATATCATCATCGCCACATACTCCGTGCCGCGCAGCACGAGGCTCAGCGTGATGAGCAGCAGCGCCAGCGCGAGGAAGCATCCCAGCGGCAGCACTATGCACAGCAGCATCGTGATGCCATAGGTCTGGAATATGGACATAGTCCAGTCTATGACGTTGAGGTCGGCAAGAACGCGCTCGCCGCACTCCACGAGGATGTTGCCCCACGACTTGAAGGTGTCCCTGAAGGCACTGATCACGCAGCCCGACACGAGAGCAGCGAATCCTCTGGAGTCTCTTGCTATCAGCAAGAATATTCCGACAAAAGCCAGCAGCACTCCTATGATGATGATGGCCCACAACAATATCTTCACCATCCAGAACAAGAGCCATACGAGTGCGCCGAACATGAGTATCAGCAATATGGTGGAGAGAAACGCCCCGAACAGCGAACCCGACAGTATGCCCATCTTGACGTATGGCTGCGGATTGTACATCCACATGCGTTTCATGCCGTTGGGCAACACCTCTCCAGTGACATCATGGAACAGGGCCCAACGCTTCTCGGCATATATGAGGTACAGAAACAGAAACGCCACCGTGGCCACACAGATGAATATAGTGAGCGGCACGCCCGGCACATTCATGCTGCGCGGCTGCTCCGTGTCGGCATCGGCATCCACGCCTATCGACGGCACGGCGTGTACATCCTCGGGATAATAGGAGTAGCTCGCCGTGGAGTAAGCCACCGTGCGGCCATGCCACGTGCGGCGTGCCTCAGTCCAGTTGCCCTGCTTGTCGTAGGCATAGGCTATGGACTCACGCCGCCGCAGCCGTCCCGTCCGCCTGTACAGACGCTCAGTGACCACCATACCCATGGTGTCGCACGTCTGCTCGGTGCGGCTGCCGTCGGGCTTCTTGAGGGTCATGCCGCTGGGGTAGTTGGTAGAGGCATACGAGTACATCCTGACGGTGGAGTCGGTGCGGCCGATGGCTATGCTCGCCTGGCGCACTATACGCCCTATGCTGTCGTAGCCGAAGGTGCGCATCCATCCGCTCGTGCGCTCATCGTCGGTAAAGAAGTACTCCGACTCCAGCCGTCCGTGCTTGTAGCGCGACTCGTAGTGCCGCACCTCGTCAGACTGCACGTCCTTGATGCGGAACTTACTGTCGTATATGTATGCCGTCACGGTGGAGTCATCGCGACCGTACACCGTCTTTCGCGTCATCAGTCCCTCGGGCGAATAGTCGTAGCGCGTAGATGTAGTGACCACATTGCCGTCGTACTCCGACACTATGCAGCTCCTCACACGGCCGCGCAGGTTGTTGAAGCGCAGCCCGTAAGGAGTGCCGTCGTCGTTGTTGGCAGTGCCGCCACCGCCACACCCGATGACGAGCATCAGCAGGGCCAGAGGCAGGAAAAAACGTAATATTCTCATATTCAACGGTTATTTGAGCAGTTTGCGTTTCATCAACTTGAAGAAACTGAAGTTGTCCTTGAAGCACTCCACGATTCTCGGGTCACGGCACATAGCCACATAATCGTCGCGCATCTTCTTGGTCCACTGCCCATTCTCCACTATTGATACGGTGTATCTGTCGCAGTCGGCATCGCCTATGTCGGGTCGGCACGCCCACACCTTGTCTATCATATTGTACATCTCGGGCACGCCGGGCTTATTACCGTCGTCCATATACCGCTTCAGTGAGTCGGTGTCTATGGCCTTGCGTATGCAGGCACCCATGACACGGAGGCGCACGTCCAGCGGCAAACCGAGCCGCTTGGCTATCAGCAGTTCATCAGCATCGCCATGTATGCTGTCATCAGTCACGGACTTACCGCGCAGACGGCAGATGGCCTGGAACCTCGCGCCAGCCACATCGGACAACTGCGCGTTGTCGAGGAAGAACTCCAGCCACTCCACACGTGCCTTGTCGGGATAAGCGAAGCAGTAGTCGGCATAGCGGTCTATCACCGACATGAAGTCGAAACGGCAGAAGTTGCCATCGCCCACGGCCTCGGCAAACCTGCCCACCACCTCTATGCCACGGCACACATCCTCGTCTACGCACTTGCTGAAATACTCCTTTGCTACTGGTTGCAGTTGCCGCACGACACCATCGGCGAAATGCCCGGCCTCAAGAAACGCCACCATCTGGTCGTTGCCGCGCTTGAGGCACAGCGTCCTCACCATGCCGGCAAGACGCGGCATGACATCGGGATGCTTGCACATGTAGCCAGACAGCAGCGCACCATTGTCGTCTATCGGGAACAAGCGGAGCAGGAGCCGCTCACGGTCGGGCGCATCCGACTCCATCACGGCATCGATGACAGCGGCCGAAGTGTCGCCGTCATTGGCATATCCCGGGAACCTGTCGCCGATGAGTGCCACCCACACATCATCATTGCCGACATGTCTCAACGCGGCGAGGTAGTCGTCGGGCGACACATCGCAAGTGTTCATATACCGCAGCGTGGGGATAGAGCAACAGCCTGCGGCCTCACCCAGCATGCCGTCAAGAAACAGCATGTTGGTGAGTCTTGTCTTGTCGCCCGTGGTCTCAGTCGCGTCATCATCGACAGAGAGATTGAGGAGCTGTGGGAAATGTGTGTGGATATAGTCTATCTTCCTCAGCACATCTACGGCACGTGCGCAGTTATCACGCGACTTGCCGGCCTCCAAAGCCTCGCCTACGGAGCGCACCGCCTCACTGACAGTACGGCTCACCGAGCGGCACAGAGCCGCCTGACTGTCAGACGGCAGCCTCGCCTTGTCTACCTTAGTGAAGAAGTCGGGAGTAAGCTCGTCGAGCATGACGGGCAAATCGGTCTTGGTGGTGACGAAGAGATTGTACAAGAAGTGGTAGTCACTGTCGCTACTGCATGTCAGGCCATACATAAACTCCGCCAATGAGCGCAGCAGGGCCATATCGCCATGGGCCGCGGCCTCACGCAGCTTCATGAAAATGTAGTTGTCTGTGTCTATGTTCTTCGTAGTGCCGTCGCAGAGATTGAGGTACACATAGTTGTCGGTGTAGACCTCCTCCTCGTTGTACTCGTTGATGAAAATCATGCGGTAGCCATTAGGCATGCCGTAGCCTTGCAGGTAGTTGGTCTGGAAATACTTGTCCGTCACGAGCCCGTCGGGGAGCAGTGACAGGCACTTCAGCACATCAGGCACGTCGGCCTCCTTGGTCTGGAACACTATGTTGCGCAGCGACTCATCAGATGCAGTGTCAGCGTTGACCTTGGTCTGAAGCAGGGCCATGGCCACTGATGCCGCCATGTCGTCGATACCGCATGATGCCCAGGCCGCATCGCCAAGCTCTATGCTTCGCGGCTCGAGCAGTTCTGGCTCTCCTGTGAGCAGATAGCGCAGTTCGGCATTGTCGGGACAGCATGTGTTGTCAGCAGGGACAAACACCCCGGCCACGCCGTCGGCCCCGCCCTGCCCCAAGAGCCGGCTGAAGAGCGCGGCCGTCGGCCTCTCGTCAAACACGAGAATGTCTGCCACGTAGTTGGTGCCGGCACGCTGTGCTGACTCCAAACCGCAGAAATAGCCATAGTCTATGCCCACATAGGTGGAGCATGCCACCACATACTTCTCGTTGCCATCGGCATCAGTCACCGTGGTATATTTCAGTGTGCGCGGAAAAGCCAGCGTGGCCGTGGGGTCGTCTTTCAGCGTCTGTGCCGACAGCTGTCGGTCGATGCTCACCTCATAGGCGCAGCCTACCTGCTCCACCACCTTCCGCACGAAGTCTGCATCCATGCCTTTGGTATAGGTACGTATGCCGAATCCGGGCTGCTCACTGACGATAGACTTCTGCGTGGAAGCCTCTATTATCTCGTTAAACGTTATCTTCTTCATTAGATGTCAGGTTTTACTATTTGCTTTTCATCAACGGATAGCCCAACTGGTCGAGAATCCACACGAGTGGGTCAAGCACACGGTAGGGCCTTATGGAATTGATGTGGTTGTTGGAGTCGGGCTGGCTGCCGAGGGCAGAGAATCCGAAGAACTTGAAATTGCGGTAGTTTGACGTGATGTTGTTGACAAAGTTGTTCTCGCCCCAGCTCTTCAGGGCCGCCATTATGCCGTCGCTCACGGCATCGATGTCGTCCATCCGCACGCCGCCGCCGTCGAGATAAGGACTGTCCTGCGCCATAGACATGCCGGGTATGGCCACGCCCATGCTCTCAAACTTGTCGCGGTGCTCGAGCACAGCGTCTATCTTGCTGAACGCCAAGGCCAGCGGCTTCTTGAAGTGTATGTCCTTCTTGCGCTTGTCTCCCTGCTTGAAGTGGAATACTATGTTGTTGAGTATCAAGCCGTAGTCTGACTCCGCCTTAGAGAGTCCGAGCGTCTCCTGCACCTTCTCTATGCCGAACGTGTCGAGAAGGAATATCATGGCATCGCTCTCATCGAGGAAGCGGGCGTTCTTTACGATGTTTTTCGGGTCGTTGAAGTTCTCGCCCGCCGTATCGTAGAACACGAGGTACAGGGGCATCTTCATGCCCTTCTGGCTTATGGTGTATATGAGAGGTATCTTAGACTTGGTATCATTGATTTTGGTCTGGGCCGGAAGGATGCCCTTTCTGAACAGCACGTCGTAGAAGTCGGTCTGATAGCGCACCTGCGTGCAGTCCCTGCGGTCGTCGGCCACGGCCGAGGCGAGCACGCCGAGATTGCCGAGCTTGTTGCCATTGCGGCACAGTTGGTCTATCAGCACAGTGATATAGTTGGTCTTGCCACTGCCACGCGCCCCTATTATGGATATGATGTAGCCCTTGTGCTCCACCATCTCCTTGGGTATGACGTTGTGGCAGTGCGGACAGATTACGGTGTATGACGTGTGGCTGCAATGCGGACACACGGCCGAGTCGGGCATCTTGTCGAGCATTCTCGCAAGCGAACCGAGGCCATTGCCGAAGGCGGGCAGCATCTTTCTGTCCTGTCCCCAGAACTCCTTCATGCTCTGGTCTATCTCAGCCTGGCAGCCATCGTTAGTGCAACGGAACATGACATCGCTCCGCTTGAACTCATTGAAGCAGTAAGGGCATACTATCTTTGCCATATATTTCAGTATTTTATAGTCATTTTATCTTTTGGGTCTCGGGCAGGATACGCAGTGGCAGATGGCGGTCGGCGGGCACTATCCTGAAAAACAGCGGTGCCTTAGCGTCCATACGATGATATGTCAGACGGTACTTATGCTCAGCCCCATCGGCCAACTCGGCATGAGGTATGGTCAGCAACGACTTGAAATTGTTGAGGTCGAGAGGCACATCGCCCTCGCCCGTGATGACATTCAGGTCGCACGGAGGCTCACCCGACGCGCTCAGCGTGAGCGTGTACTCATCGCGGTGCATGAAAAGCACGGCCTCACTCTTGGCCTTCAGGAAGCAGACGGTGACCATAGCGAGCTGCACTGTCTGCGTGAAGCACTCACTCATGAGCACTTTGCCCGTGCCAGACACATACAGAGCCCTGACCTTCACCGTGAACTCGCGGGTCTTTGAGGGCAGCCCCAGCTCGTATTCAGGCTCCTGTCCCTTATTGGCTATGTCCTCCCAACGCTCATTGCCGCCCTCGCTCGTCCATGATATTCGCACTGCCGGCACGCCGTCCCATATCCACAGCACCTTGACATGGGCCATGTCGGTGGAGTCTACACGCACACCTGTCGGCACGACCATCGACTCCACGCACCGCTCATTGCCCACTACGGCAGTGTCGCCGACACATGTCACAGGTATGAAGTAGCGTTCTCCGCAAAAATTCTTCTCCACCACATAGCTCGTATCAAGCACAGGCAGCATGTCGTAATGGAATGTGGAGAGGTCAATGCGGTCGTTGCCATGAAGCCCGAACGACCTGTCGGAGACGTATATGCGTACATCTCCGTTCTTAGGCTGGCGCCATGACAGCGTGACACGGTCGCCGTTGTCGGCCACACTGAGTATGGCTATGTCGTCAAGGCGCACAGACACTGTGCGTATGGATATGCTTGTCTTGACGGAACGGCTCTCATAGCCCATTCTGTCTACATGCACCATCTCGAAAGAGTACATATACTCACGGTCGGGCGACAGTCCGCTGTCGGCAAACTCAGGCTCCGTGATGGTGCGTATGAGCACGTTGTCGCGGTACACATTTATACTGCTGATGCTCTTCGGTATGTCTATGGCGAAACTTATGGACGTGTCCTTAGGCCGCGCATGTATGCTGCTGAGAGGCAAGCCGTCTGCTATGATGCCGTTTTCGCCGTCATACACGCGGTTGTGGTTGATGTCATTGACCATCTTGTTGAGCAAAGCCATCACCACTTTGTCGTCAACATCCATCATGCTCGATACGAAACCATTGAGCACGTCATGGAAATACTTGTTGGCGGCAAGCCCGTCAGACAGTGCCATCGTGGTGTCGTCGCGCCGCAACTCATGCTCGTTGGCGTAGTCGTTGAGTGCCGCGAGCAGCGATGAGGAGCCCACGTCTATGCCGTTGTCTACCTCAGCATCGGCCCTGCGGACGAAGAACTCGTGGCTTCTGCCCTCCAGAAACACCTCACCCTCATACTCAGGGAGACCCGACTGAAGGAACTTCCTTGACACCCTGCGCACCTCACCGATGCACTTGTCGTGGTCAAGCCAGTCAGACTTATCGTGTATCTTAGTCCAAATATACTCCGCCAGCACGTCCACCATAGGGTCTTTGCCGGCACCGGGGAGCACCGTGGAGGATGTCATACGGCACGTCTCTACGTCATATACGGCCACACACAGGTCGTCGCTGTCGGCAGAGAGCACCATAAGCGTGCCGTGCCCCTTGACAGTATGGCACAGGTACTCATCGAACCGACACTCCTGCACGTGGCCAAACCCACGCGCCAACAGCCCGTCGATGAACGCCTTGCGCGACGACTCGCTGAAAGTCTGTGAGAATATCACACCCACGACAGCCTCCTTCTTGTCCTCATCAGAGAGCGGAATGGCCAAGAACCTGTCGTATGATCCGCACTCCGTGTCCTCAAACACCGTGTAGCGGCCGTTGTTGCCGAGCCGTCCCACGTACAGGCGCAAGCCCTCACGCGAGACGGCGATAATATAACTGTTTCTCATCATGCCATCACTTCAGCAGAAAGTCCTCATAAAACTCCAGTCCCTCAAGTATGAGCACAGGGGCCACATAGTCGAACTTGCCGTCAGACGATGCCGCCTGTACATAGTCGGGCGTGTTCTTTATAAACCTCAGCACCTGCATTCCGTCGAGTGCCTGCATGATGTCCTCGGGGCGTTTGTCGTAGCCGAAGTACTGCTGCACCACCTGATAGAAGAGTGAAAGGAAGTCGCGGAAGCGCGGGCCTGCCGCCGAACCGCCATAGAACTTGTCGCCAAGGCACTTCATCATGAATGGAGTGATGCTGTTGTCTGCCGCCAGCGGCACGGTGTTTCCGTTCTTGTCCTCTATCGAGAAACCCTCCTCACCGATGACCTCTATGGGCTTGCTGTTGCTCGGGCGCATGATGTTGGAAGCCGGTTTGGCAAGTCCCTTGGACACCTCGAACTTCACGTCATTGTTGTTCTTCGGGAAGTTAATCTCCAAGTTGGATATGTAGTTGGCTACATCAAGCTGTCCGTTGCCGTCTGCCACGCCCAGTCCCTTGCAGAACATGGCCTGGTAGAACTGCCCCGACAGCTCATGGCTGGTGGCAAAACCGAGCCACTCCATTATGCGTGCCCCCTTACCGGCGAAGTTGACAGACACCTTCGGACGCTTGCCGTTGGCCTCAGACCAGCGGCACTCCTTGCTGTTGCGCACCTGCTTGATGAGCTTGCGGACGAGCAGACCGGCATAATACATTATCAATCCTGTGACATACAGGTTGACACACATGAGCTTGCTGCAGTCGGCCCCTATCTTCTGATAGAAGAAAGGCAGTTGCGAGGCATCGAGCCTGTCTACCATCTGCTCGAAATAATAAGGCGCATTGTCTGGCGAGTAGCGCGAGTCGCCGAGGTTGAGCCCCTCTATCTGCAAGCCATACTCCTGACAAGTAGACAGCAGCACGTTCTGGAAGTTGGCACAGTCTGACGTAGCCTCCGACACGAGCTGGGCGGCGAAATGTATGGAGTTCTGCTTTATCATGGTGAGCCCGCTGCCCTCTCCCACTGCCAACGGGCACATTGCGGAGATGTCTGTGGTGCTTCCGCCAATGTCGAAGCACACGGTCAGGGCTTCCCTGTCGTCGGCATTGACGCTAAGGAAGTTGGCCACGGCACTGGCTTCCGTCATGCTCTCAAACGAAGAGCCGGCAAGGAGGTTCACCGGGTTGAACGTCACAGGCTTGGTGTCATCGTCCTTCTCAAGCACCTCGCTGCTGTCGTCAGCACCCATCTGCTGCCCAATGCCGCCGCCATTGCCGCCAGCCAGGAACGCGTTGCCACTCATGTCGAACGACTGCTGATGCTGTCCTGCGGCCGATGATGCCTGTGCCGACTCCGCCGACGAGCCCCCGAACGAGCCTTGCCCAGCCCCGAACGAGCCTTGTCCGGCCGCAAACATGTTGTTACCGCCGCCGAACAAGCCGCTGCCACCGCCGAACAAGCCACCTCCTGTGGCCTGTTTGCCAGCACTGGCAGATGCCGATGCCATGTTGCCCGACTTGTAGGCAAACTGCGATACGGACAACTGCATGCTGTCGTCCATGCCGGACGTGCTTGCGCTGAAGGCATCGGTGAGCGGATTGACAGCCGTGAGCGTGCTCCAGATGCTGTTGTACTTGGCCAGCAGACTGTCGCGCATAGACGACGGGTACGACCATTTGAGGCGCGACGGATAGAGTCCCTTGCAGAACAGCTCGGCATATACGTGCAGCAAGAGCGACCTGAGATAAGCCTTCTTGTAGGCTATGTTGCGCTCATCGGCATCCCACTTCATGTTCTGCACCTGCACTATCTCGCCTATACGCGATGTCTTCAGCTTTATGAAACGGTCCTTACGGCTCGCCGAGAACACAGGCAGGTTGCGGCTGAAGCACGGGAATCCGCCCTTGACCTCCTTCTCAAACTTGGCCAACTCCTTGGTCTCGTTGCGCTCCTGACGCACACGCCTGGAGTCGTGCATGGTGAGTGTGCTCTTTATGGAGTTGGAGAGTATGCCGTTTGACTGGAAGAACAGCAGCTGACACTCGTTCGCCACGTCGTCATCACTGTCTGCACCTACGTGCAGCAAAGGCACACGGCGGTTGCTGAAGCGCAACCCCTCGGGCTGGTTGGTGTCGGGATTGTAATACGCTATCGAAGTGTTGGTGCTGCCGAAGTCTACGCCCAGGGATGTCTGCCGCAACGAGTTGTCCTGTATGTCAAGGCCATTGTACGGCAATGCTGAGTCGCGTGCCGAGCCATATTTTATAATAAGGAATCCCGACTCCTGCCCCGAAGGCAGACTGAGGCGCACGCCCTTGAACGGATGATTGCTCTCATATATCTCGTACTTATACGGATTGTCCGTCACGGCGCTGCCAGACACTATGTGCAGGGAGCACTCCACATGACGCTTCTTGCCGTCAGACGACGTGTAGTCATAGTCTACATCATGTCCGTTCTCGGCGAGATAGGCAGGCGTGCCGTCACCACGCGTCACCGTCCTGAACCCGTCAAGCTCATCGCCGATGAATGGCACGGCCTGGAACGGATAGCCATTGAGGTTGACATTGTGCGGAAGCTCGGAATACATGAAGTAGCGGTGCCACTTCCTTGATATGAAGTTGGGCCACACTATGAGCTCACTGCCATCGATGATGCCACCGCATGAGTACGTCTCACGCATCTCCTTGGTGACCTCTCCGTTGGAACTGTTGATGGAAAGGTGCAAAGTGACCTCCAGGTTGTTGGTCTCTGCCACTGGGTCAAACACCGCAGTGACCCTCGACGGGATTCTTGAGCTCTGCTCCAAGTCGCCCACCAGAGCGCCAATGTTCTTGCCGAACACGCTCAGTCCGAGAACGCTCAGCGGCAGGGCGAAGTAAGCCTTGCTGCCAGGCATGCCCTTCACGTCGGCCGCAAGCAGATGCACAGGCAGGTCGCCGAGACGCTGCTTGTCGGCCTTGCGCACTATGACGCGTGCCACACGGGCAGTGTTAGGCGCGAGCAAGTCCTTGGGATTGAACTTCACGCCGTCGCCGTCGGCGGTATTGTAGAGCACGCCGTCGAGCCCGTACAGCTCATCCTTGAAGTTGAACGCCAGTGCGAACGGCATCCTGAACAGGTCTATCGGCGGCACGCTGGCCTCCTCAGTCTTGTAGCCCTTAGACCGTGCATAGTCCTGTATCTGCGTGCGCCACTCCACGAGATTGGTCAGCACGTTGTCATAAGCCACGCTTATGCCGCGCTCGCCGAGATACGAGTAGTAGGCCGCCAGGCCGTTGATGCCCGTGGTGCGGCCACCGTCGATGCCCTCAATGAGGTAGTTGACGTATGCGAAGAGCTGCAATGTGCGGTTCTTGTCGAGTGCTCCATCGGCGAGCGGGTTCTTGAACCGGTGCGTGCGGTAGTCCACCCACGGCCGCCCCTCGGTCTTGTCCACGGCATAACTGCATGCCGTGAAGAGCAGACTCTCTGGCGACGTGGCTCCCACCACCTTGCCGTCATACTTCAATATGTCTATGAACGGCACGTCGCGGTGCTCCACATCGCAGTCCTGCGGGCACTCGCACCACAGCGGACGGCGGTGAAACAGCATGTTGCCGAACGAACCTTTCGTCTCATATATATTTGCCGTGTCGATGACCGACCTGCCGTCAGAGTATGCGAGATACACCCTCTCCACGGCCATGCGGCTGTAGTCGAGCGCAATACAGGCTATGAAGCCGCGCCACTCGTCAGACAACTGCTCGTAGAACGTGTTGAGATTGTGGCTGGCATTGTCGTCCTTCGACCTGCCATAAGCCCTGAGAGCCTCCATGAAGAGGTTGGCACGGGCGTAGGCCGTGGGTATTCCCGACACCTGTGCGCTGATGTCAGAGCCGTCGTTGATAGCCTCGGTCTTTATTTCTGACGTGAATTTCTGTATATTTCCAGAAAGGTCGGCCCACTGTCCTATCTGCCCGTTGGGCACGACAGACTCCTCCACCTTTATGACTAATGGTTTCTGTTCCATAACGATTATTACGAATAATATAAAATAATGGGAATACGGCAACGCTGCGGCATATCAACCACGTGTCGCCGGGGCTCATTTCGCGATGTCGAAATTCTGCGTCACGGAGATGGCGTTATGCACATGAGCGAAGAACTTCTCCTTCGTGGTCTGCACGTTCTGGTCTGCACGTGGCCGTGTGCCGTCGTCGTTGAGTTTCTTGATGAGCACCTCGTCGCTGTTGTCGGCCTTCGAGAACACTCCCGAGAGCTTGCTCCAATTGTGCTTGTCATCGACAAACAGCCTGCCGCAGCTTATAGACTTCATGTCCTTGAGTTGTTCCTTGAAAGCCTCATCGTTGAAGATGAAGCGCCCGGGCAGCACCGAGTCCCTTATCTGGTATATCCATCCTTTCTGCATCTGCCCCTCATTATCGAAGCGGTAGCCGAAGTAGTTGCTGAAATACTTGTCTATGTCCTTGGCCTGCTCCACGCTTATGGTATCGTAGTCGTGGATGTTCTGCAGTGCGAAGCGGTTGAGCAGTCCGCGCGTTCCGGCCGTAGGCACGTCGGCCCATGCCGCCTCATAGCGTGCGAGCACGATGTGCGCGAGTGAGAACAGTGCGCCGAGCTTGTCCTCGAACATGTCGCCGTTGGCTATGAAGTCGGAGCCACGCAGCTGCACGCCGCCGTTACTCGTCTCCACGGTACGGTAGTAGTATTTAGCGGTGTCGTTGTTGAGGTCCTCGCGGCCTATCCTAAAGAAGTCGTAGGCAGCGCACGCGCACATCAGCTCCACCACGTGGCAGGCATTCTTCTGCTGCTTGCCGCCGGTGACGGTGCGGCCCTTGCTGCTCACGTCGAGGCCCTCGTATGGCCACCCTACATGGTAGAACCGCTTGTATGTATGCCTCACCGTCGGGTCGGCCTGGTAGAACTGCAGTGCCGCCTGGCAGTTGAGCGCGAAGTTGTTAGACTCGGCCACCACCTTGTCGTCCTGCTTCTGGCCGTTGTCTGGCGACGTGAAGGTGAAGTAGTTGGTGAGCAGCGTAGCCCCGAACTTCACCACACTGGTGTCAAGACGCTTGGTGCCGTCAGACAGTATGCGCACGGCATCGCACAGAGCTACCGGTATAACGGGTATAGACGAAGCCCCCGTGCCGCCGAATATAGAGCCGAACACGAACACGCGTGCGTCGTTCTGATTCTCCTGCAAGTGCTCGAGAAACGTGCGCAGGTCTTTCTCCGCCGAAGATGCGTCATCGCCGTTGTTCTTGATGTTGCGTGCCGCCTCTATGATGCCGTGGTACATGAGCAGCGACCCGAGGTGAGTCTGTGCGCGGTAGCCATGGCTCAGGTCGAAGTCCTGCACCGTGCCGCCGTCGAAGAAGAGGCTTGCGAGGTCGGTGTTCTCGCCCTTGCTTATGCCGCTGTTCTGCTTCGACAGCAGCTTGTAGTTCTTCCTGTCAGAGTCGGTGTACTTGGTGTAGAACCTGTACAGGTTGAGCTTGGCCGAGAAGAACGTGTCGGCATTGGGTTGTCCGCCGTTGACATTGTTCTCATCGTCCGACTTTATCTTGGCGTAGAGGTCTATGAGTTCCTCCACCCGCCCCTTGTTGCCGTTGCTCTGGTCGGTGTCGAGGGTCAGTATGTCGATAGTCTCATTGTCGAACATGCCCATGGCGCAGAGGTGTACGAACGACTCCAGACACCTCATGCCAGTGCCGCCAATGGCTATAACGAATAATTTGTCCATATAGTAGAGTGATAAGTTGAGGGTGACACATCAGTTCAGAACCAGCTCGACAGCTTGCCGTGCGGGAACATCTTGCTCAATACATATCCTATGGCCACATACAGCACGAAGGCGGCGGCCGACGATATGCCCATGGCGGTGATGTAGGCGGTCTGGCGCGACGGCACGCGTATGCCTGTGTACACAGCGAAGTATGACACCGCCATGACGGCTATGGGGCACAGCACTGCCAGCACCCAGAACCACGTCCTGCGC
The DNA here is from genome assembly GCA_022775985.1 of Prevotella sp. Classification (GTDB taxonomy): domain Bacteria; phylum Bacteroidota; class Bacteroidia; order Bacteroidales; family Bacteroidaceae; genus Prevotella. The sequence goes on along the minus strand of JALFIM010000119.1, from coordinate 7,740 downwards.
TTCTTCTTGTCCTTGGGGTTGATGCCCGTCTCGAAACTTATGCCATTGGCCACGAGTACTGCCAGCAAGAGAAAAACTACTAAGATAATGCCGCCTATCATATAGGCCGATGCGACTGTTGTATTCATACTACAAAAGATTAAAATAGTTTAGTATTGGGTGGACTGTATTCATCACCACCGTGAAAGAAATCGTTGTATTGCGGAGAGCATGAGCATGTGCCGGCTGCACGCCAGTGGCGCGTGCGGCCGGCACAAAGGCCCGTCACAATGCCCTCACGAAGTAGGAGTATATGACCGTGCCCTTGGGGTTGAGCATCTGCAGGGTGTTGCGCACAGCATCGCGCAGGTTGTTGTTGGCGCCCCACATGAACAGTTCGTCTATTCTCGGGCCTATGTTGGGCTGGCTGTCGGCCACCACCACGTCTACGCGATAGAGGTCGCCGGGGGCGCCTCCCACTATGTTGCCACCGAACGTCGGCGCGAAGTTGATGCCTATCTCCACCTTGCGGCCGGCCGACTTGACTAACGTTGAGCTGAAGAGATTGTCATCCACCACAAGCATGTCCTTTATCTCGGCCGGGCGTGCGGTGCTATGGGTGTAGTCGTACTCCGGGAGCAGCTTGCCGTCAGGGCCGAAGCAGTCGGCGTTGGCCTCCTTGTCGGCCATGATGCGCTTGTACTCGGTGTAGCGGTTGAAGTCGTCCTCCACGTCAGTGACCCTCAGTGCCACCTTCTTTATAATATACGAGTCCTGGTTGCTGAAGTCGAAGTACAGATGCCTGAAGAGGTGCGTGAACTTCGGGTCGAAGCCTTCCTGCACGGCCTCCTGCGCATTCTTCTGCGCGTCTGCCCACGACACGCCGAGCGGATAATACTCCATGCGCACGCCCTCGCCGTAGTTCTTGTAGGCATCGGCACTGCCGTCCTCGAGCACTCCTGTCACCAAGTCCTCGCCAGTGGCGGCATCATGGTAGTTGCCACCCTTCACTGACGACGGATAAGCGGTGCTCACGGAGTAGGCATCGCACGACAGGTGAAACTCCTTGTAGCCCTTAACGCCCGCCACCGCGTCCTTGATGCTGCCGAGCAGACGGTGGACCTTGTTGTCGAACACGATGAAATACAGGTGATACGGCAGCTTGCGTGCGCCCACGAAGTCGAACACGAAGAACGTGATGTCGTTGCCGCGCTTCAGCCACTCCACGAAGTAGCGCGTGGCGAAGCTCTGGTGCTGCACCTTATGGTCGGGCGTAAACTCCTCGAAGTCGGTGACGAGCAGACTGCTCTTGCCGTCCTTCACTATCTGTCCGAGGGCCTTCTCTATGGGGGCCATCTGCTGGCTGTACGACTTCTCGTCCATTATCTTGTTGTAGAGCTCGGTCTGATGCAGGGCCAATGGTGCTATCTTGTCATCGGCGAGCTGGTACACCGTGGTGGAGTCGCCGCTCGTGAGCCGCTGCACCGTGGCGTTGAGGAAGCCCGCAGCATCGGCATTGCCCTTGTAGGCAAGCACCATGCCATCGCTGAGGTCGAAATATGCCGACATGGCACCCGTGCCGTCTGCCGTCTCCACGTCCTTGTCGAAATACTGCTTTAACTGCGTGGCATAGTCGCCGTCGGCACCACTGCCGCACGAAGTGAGCGACAGAGCGCACAGAGCCAATGGCCACGCCAGTATGAACGCAAGATTCTTCATTAAATTTCTGCTCATAAAATATGTCCTTGTTGATTGTTGTTTCATGTCGTCGCCATGACGTGTCATGCGCTACAATATGTTTACATACTGGAGCACTGCATAGCATATTATCACTATACCTATTATCTTGCACGTGAGTGCTATTATACGCTGCCGCTTGCGTCTGCCGCGCCCCTTGCCACTGGCAAAGAACAATGGCACCACCAGCCACACCAGCAGCCCGATGATTACACCTATTATCATATCATGCACTTTATGCGGCCGCACGGACAGGGAAGTCAGGGCACGTCCGCGTTAAAACAGGAAGCTCTTTGCAAATTTAAACAAAATTACACACACATCAAAGGAAAAGTCTGAAAATTATGTTTCGCCCCAACTTATTGTCACGCCACGGCATGCCGTACCCCACCCCATCACGGCAAGCCGTAGGCAGTGTCACAGCATATCGTCGGCACCGCCACTGATGCCGTGCATGCACACAGTACGCCCCAAATGTTAAATTCGAGTTTTTTGTAGCGGAATATTTGCACAGGTCAACAAATAATCATATCTTTGGCACACTATTTTTCATTGATTTCGAGTTTTTACGAAATCGTCCCTCGAGGTTGGTGCATCCTGCACCAACCTCTTTTGTTTCACACGCCCTTACGGACGCACTGATGCAGCCACACAAACGCTCTAACGCAGCCCATCAGCCGCACTCGCATAACACACTGACTCTCAACATATTGCAAAACGGACCATTTTAGGCCGCAAAATGGGCCGTTTTACAATGCGAAATGGGCCGTTTCGCAGTGCGATTCGGCCCATTTCGCAAACCAATACATTCTGACATAAAAACCAATACTGAACACCTACTTTCTTTAATTCCACCAACGGGCTATCAATGAGAATTAAATCGGGAATTCTCCCCAGTAAGTTTTGCACCCAAAAGTCTGGCAATTAGAAATATTTGCTGTAAATTTGCGGTGGATATAAAATAACGAGAAATGAATAAGAGAAAATTAGACATCGCATACTTCCTGTCTTTCTGTATCGAGCAATACAAGAAAGAGAAAGGTATTTCAGGGGCTGAGGCTGCCCAGCTCCTACAGGGATATGGTGTCTTGGAATATCTGAAAGAACATTTCGAGGTGTTGCATACGCAAAGCAAGCAATGGCTCTTGGCGGATATTGACGAATTTATAAAACTTAGAAAGGAGGCAGAGCTATGAATTTGACAGTGACGCAAGACAACTTGTATTTGTTTTTGCCTTCCAAGGTCAGTTGGATGGCGGAAATGTTGGCGGAAGACGAGAATATCGACATCGTTGAAGCCGTGTCCAAGATTTATAACTCTGATGTCTATAAAAGATTGGAGAACGAAGAGACCAAACTTTGGCATTTGGGACCAATCGATTTGTATCGGGAGTGCAAGGCGTAAGATGATTCTCGTATGCCTACATTTGATAAATGATGATTTTATGGGAAGAAAAATAGCTATAACTCTGATAAACTTGGGAGTCGGGCTCTTTACGGCATATTCAATCTTGATATATGTTAGGGAAACAAATATCTCTGCAAGTCAAGACAACATAGCTTGTGAAATCATAAAGCTGGATATGGTAAGAACCTCAAGGCACCATCCATCGGCGGACATTATTTATCAAGGAAAGAAGTATAACACAGGTATCGGTAAAAACGATAGCTTACAGCTCGGATTTAATAACAACACTTTCTATTATGACGAGAAAAGATAGTGTTTTTTCTTGTTTCAACCAATTGAGTCTGCTTATGAGCAATGAAAAGAATGACTTCTTCCTTCATTCCAATGAGATAAACCATATCGGCAAGGAGGATTACGGCAAGATAGAACTGTTGGTGAATGCGGCAAAGGCTTTTACCCGTAGCACCTACCAGTGTGTCTATATCATCGACTACTTCCACCAGGATTTCATCTATGCCTCTGATAATTTGGCGTATCTCTGTGGCTTGCAGCCCGAACAACTGATGAAGGCTGGTTATCAGATGTATATCGACCATGTGCCAGAGGCAGACCTTCAGATGTTGCTGGAGGTCAACAAGAAAGGCTTCGACCTCTTCAATGAGTTGCCTGTGGAATACCGCTTGGAATACACCATCTCCTACGACTTCCATCTAACAAATGGCAAGCATAGTAGATTGATTCATCATCATCTCACTCCGATAATCCTTTCCGATGACGGAAGGATATGGCTTGCTCTCTGCACCGTGTCATTGGCTGCGACCGATGAGCCGGGACATATCATCATGCAGAAGAATGGGGAGCGTGGATATTTCGAGTATTCCACCGACCGCCACAAGTGGGAGAGGAAAGAAGGTATAACCTTGAGCGAGACGGAGAGAGATGTTTTGAGATTGTCTGCCCAAGGCTATACGATGAATGACATTGCCGATAGGTTGTGCAAGTCGGTGGATACCATCAAGGCTTGCAAGCGAAACCTCTTCGCCAAAATGGGGGTGAAGAACATCGCCGAGGCTCTTTTCCACGCTGTCAACTATCAGATGATTTAGTATAAGGAAATTTAATAGGAGTTAAGGAAAGTGACAACTTCCCTTAATTTCTATAACTTCTGATATTATACCTCTTCCAACAATGGTGAGAGATAGAACTTAGGGAAATATTTCACCTCTTTGCCTTCCGCAAGCTGGCAAAGGATGTTTGTACAATAGCCTGCGGCAATATATGCCCCGATGCTCAGTTGTGGAAACGACTCCTTAGAGTATTTCTTGATGGCCTCGTCTATCCAAGGCACGGGCATCTGCCAAAACATGCCATACGGTGAGATATACTTGCCAAGCGAGCATCGGAAATCATCCGTTCCTTTTTTTGCCACCTCGCTAAAAGGATAGCCTTTCGGCTTTTCTATGGCGAGGAAAGCTGCCTTGCCAAGGTTGACGGCATGGATAACGGTGATGTATTGCTCCTTGCATTTCTCGTCGAAGGCAAACGAGGCTTCCGTATTATGCAGCGTAGCGTTCACTGCATATTGAATGCCCGACAAGTCGCACGCATTCACATCTTCCATCGTCAGCGTATCCTTTTCAAGACGAGATATTTTGAATCTATCATCTTGTTGAGCGTCTTCGTGAAAATCATATTGCAAGGCACAGGAGGCAATCAAGCCTCCCATGTCTGCACCTGCTATGATAACATTAACTTGACTGTTCATATTACATTCTGTTCTTCTGTTCCTGTCCTGCACCTGTACCTTTGTACTTGCTTCTTGTGGTATTGAATTTATATCTCACAGTGAGAGATACTTTGCTAGTGGATAACCCATCATACACCATTTCCTTCATTTTGCCAAAATGAGCAATCATGTGGCTGTCGTTTGTTCCAAACAAGTCGTAAACGAAGAGCTGCAATGACAAGCGATTCTTCAAGCAAACTTTATACACGGATATGTTGGTGCAAAACATAGGCTTGTATAAATACTGATTTCTCGAATATCCCTTTGTGATATACGACATCATCCATGTAAACATAGCCAACTTCGTGTTGAAGGTATTGTTGAAACGGAATGATGCCATAGGATTGTTGGACAATTTGCCATCATGCGTATCCATATCAAGCCATTGCTTAGCCACCGATGCTGTAAATGATGGATGCCAAATACCAAACGAAGGGCGCAAGTTGATGGAAGATTCAATATGATTATACGCCTTTCCATTCACAGGTTTCATCAAACCTATTGCTGGATTATCCTTGTAAGTCTCCACATTCGACAATATCGGATGAGAGGTATGGCTGTAGGTCATGTCGAAAGTCAACCATTTGTAAGCCAACTCATAGTTGAGATTTCTGCTTATCTCTGATACCAAGAACGGATTTCCTGTTTCATACGTGTAACGATTGTCATACTGTACACCACTACGTAGATTATAATAGGAAGGGCGTGAAATGTCGGCAGCATAGCTCAACTGCATCTGTACTTTGCCAACTGGCATCGACAAACTGAGAGATGGGAACCAATTGCCATAAGACTTGCTTTGCCCTGGCATGTATTTACCATATTCGTAGTAATTGAAGTCGATGTACTCGTATCTCAAACCTGCCTCCATACTCAAATCTCCAAAATCTCTTGAATATGTCAAGAAGGAAGATGTCATGCCTTCCGTAATACGGCTGTTGTCATCCGATACAAAGTTGGTTGGCACAACTTGATACTTGGAGGTACGATGAGTGTTGGAATACTCACCGCCCAACGACAACTCACCACCTAATAAAGGGTAAGAAAGTACCAACTTGGAAGCCAACAAATGATAGGCCTTGTCCGTAAGACTATTAACTGTCTGGCTTTTTGCATCCATACCAACTTCCTGATATTGCTCTTTGTTGACATCGTTCTCATAATTCTTTGACCATAGCCAATCGGTATTGAAGTCGATGTTCAACTTTCCAACCTTTCCTACATAGTAAACATTGCTTGAAAGAGTAGTCTTCTGCTCGAAGAAATCAGCAAGACTGTTAGAGTTTTCCGTCTGCTCTTCATCTTGCCATATAGAGGTAGCCATATCGCCATCCCAAGTTTCTTTTGGATTTCTAAGAAAACCAAAGTTAGCACCGATGGAGTTGTTGGCATCCAACTGGTAACTGGCATCCAAACGGAAATTCATGGCTTCGATAATACCTACTTGTCTTATCTCGCCCTTTTGATTCCAAGTTTTATCAAGGTAAGTATTCTGTTGCAAGTCTTTGTCGCCTGGTTGGTATTGCCTTGCTCCAAAGGCAAATGCGCTCAGTTCCAGACCATTCTTGCGATAGCTCATATTCAATTGGCTAAATCCTCCAAAGTTTTTCTTCTCGTCATATTCCCCAGTGGTTGAGGCATCAAATCCGAATCCTTCACCTTGCATCTTCTTTGTAGTGATGCGGATGACTGCCTTGGTGCTTGCTGCATAGCGAGCACCTGGTGTGGTGATAACTTCCACAGACTTGATGTTGTCGGAATGTAAGCGGTCGAGTTCGCTCTTGTCTCTCATTTGGCGTCCATTGATGTAGATGACAGGCTCGCCATGTCCAAATACCTTGATGCTGCCATTCTGTGCAGATACATTAGGGATGCGGTCGAGCAAGTTCTCCATGGTTCCTGCTTTTTCCAGGACTGAGCCAACTACAGTCGTTGTCATTCCGCCATTCTTTAAAATAGTTTTTGGCAAAGATGATTTCACCACCACTTCGCCAAGCATCTTACTGTCCTCTTCCATCTTGATGACACCCACGTTCTCACCCATGCAATCCTTGCAAATGGTCTTATAGCCCACGGAGGTCACCTTGATGATTCCGCCATTGCAGGTGGAGTCGATGGAGAAACTGCCATCCTCTCCACTCACTGCACCCTTGACGAAAGCGGAGTCTTGTCGGTTTAATAGTACTACATTGGCGAAAGCCAAAGGTTCGCCCTTGGTGTCCACCACTTTTCCTGTGATGTTCTGTGCCATCATCTGAGTTATAGCCGAGAGGCACAAGATTGTAATTGTCATTTTCTTCTTCATATTTTTGCTTGCTTTTATTTTCTCTATGTGCAAATGTATGAAGCTTATGGCAAAAGACTTTGACACAAAAGTGTATTTCTGAAATGATGGGCTGAAAAATTACACTTTTGTGTATGTTATAGTCAAAAGTAAATAATTTAAGAATTTCAAGGAAAATAATTATAAGGGGTATTGGGGAAATCTCAGCAGCAGTCAGATATGCGCATTGCGCAAGGAGATGAAGGAACATATCTACACGGACGCCAGGAGCGTGTCGGAGTGGATTCGCGTAACCTTCGGCGTATCCTACACTCCCCAGGGCACCGTTGACCTTCTAAACCGCATAGGCTTCACTTACAAGAAAACGACGGAGGTTCCGTGCGAGGCCGACCCTGAGAAACAAGTGGAATTCGTAAGGGAACTCGCGGAAATACTGTCCACGAGGGACGAGAAATCGGTCGTTTACTATGCTGACGGTGTCCATCCCACCCACAACAGCCGCTCCACATACGCATGGATTGAGAAGGGTGAGCAGTTGGAGCAGCC
>JALFIM010000108.1 GCA_022775985.1 Prevotella sp. | reverse complement strand
TCAAGAAATGGGTAAACTGATAATATTCTCTGCCCCGAGTGGCAGTGGCAAGAGCACCATCATAGGGCGGCTCATGCAGCATGAGGAGCTGCGGCTCGCCTTCTCCATATCATGCACGAGCCGTCCGCCGCGTGGCAAGGAGCAGAACGGCGTGGAGTACTTCTTCCTCTCTCCCGAGGAGTTTCGCCTGCGCATAGCACGCGATGAGTTCCTCGAATACGAGGAAGTGTACAAGGACCGCTTCTACGGCACTCTGAAACAGCAGGTGGAGGAGCAGCTCGCGCGTGGCGAGAACGTGGTGTTTGACGTAGACGTGAAGGGCGGATGCAACATAAAGCAGTACTTCGGCGACCGCGCCCTGAGCGTGTTCATACAGCCGCCATCGGTAGAGGAACTGCGCCACAGGCTTGAGGGCCGCGCCACCGACAGTCCCGAGGTAATCAACGACCGCATAGCACGCGCGGCCTACGAGCTGACGTTCGCGCCGAAGTTCGACCGCGTAGTGGTAAACGACGACCTCGACAAGGCCGTAAGCCAGACCCTCGACATCGTCAGCAGTTTCATAAGCGGCAAGCAGGACTGACGCTCCACGGCCGCACACAGCACCACATGATGACAAGGACAGGAATATACGGAGGTTCGTTCAACCCCATACACAACGGCCACATAGCCCTCGCCAGCCAACTGGCCGACAAGGCCGGGCTCGACGAGATATGGTTTGTGGTGTCACCGCAGAACCCGCTGAAGCTGCAGTCGTCGCTCCTCGACGACGGGCTGCGGCTCGACATGGTGCGCCGCGCACTCGCCCCCTACCCCCAGCTGCACGCCAGCGACTGCGAGTTCGCGCTGCCACGGCCGTCGTACATGTGGCACACGCTGCGCCACCTGAGCAGCCGCTACGCCGACCGCGAGTTCACACTCATCATCGGTGGAGACAACTGGGCGGTGTTTGACCGCTGGTACCACGCCGCCGACATCATAAGCCACTACCCCATAGTGATATACCCACGGCGCGGCAGTGCCGTAGATGCGGCCTCGCTGCCACATGGCGTGAGACTCGTAGACACACCCCTGTACGATATATCGAGCACCGACGTGCGGCAGGCCGTGGCCGAGGGGCGCGACATCAGCCGCATGGTGCCCGCGTGCATAGCCGCTGACGTGCGGCGGCTGTACGCCACGGGCGCGGCGCGGCAGGGCTGACGGCACGGCATCATACGCTGTTGCGGTAGTCCGTTGGAGTCATGCCGAAGTGCTGCCTCACGTACTTGCCGAAGAACGACACGTTGGGGAAGTTGAGTATCTCGCATATCTCCTTCATAGACTTGGAGGTGTTGCGCAGGTAGAAGCTGATGTCCTCGGCCAGATACTCCTCTATCCAGTCAGACGCTGTCTTGCCGCTCACCTCCTTGCACACCACGGTGAGATACTTGGGAGTGATGTACAGGGCATCGGCATAGTAGTACACCGGGCGCTTCTTCATGCGCTCCGACGCGAGTTTGTCTATGAACTTGCCGAATATCACCTTGGCCTGGCACACACGATAGTCGCCCGATGGGCGCGTGCCGGCCACCATGAAGCGGCACATCTCGAAGAGTATGGCGCGGAGTATCGACTGCACTATCTCGCGCTGATAGGGCTGGGAGGCCTCCGAGAGCTTGCGCTCCATGATGCCGGCATACAGCAGGAGGCCGTCTACCGACTCACCGCCTATGTGGTACAGCACCTTGCCGTCTACATACAACGCACGACTCCACACGCTTATCGAGCCGCCGAGCATGCCCATCACCAGCCTGTTGGTGATGCAGAGCACGGCACCGCGCAGGTCATCGCTGCGCTCCAGCACCTCCACTATGGCCCCAGGCACACAGAAGAGCACGTCGCCCTGGCCCAGGTCGTAGCGGCTGCCGGCCACAAGCACGGCCAGATGGCCGCCGCCACACGTCACGAGCGTGTACATGTTGCCGCGTGCAGGGCCCACATGACTCACCCTCTCTATGTCGGATATTATGGCTATGTCGCCGTCGTTGTAGTCCACGCCACGGCCCAACGTGCTGAACACGTCCATGCCGAAATCCTTTATCTCATGTTCTGGGGAAGTCATACGGTAGTATCAAAAATAGTTTTCATACTGCAAATTTCCGAAAAATATTCCGCTTTCAGCCCGTTTGTGCCACATGACGGCCGTCATGTTACGTTTTTTAAATCATTATTTTGCTTTTTTCAATGTCGGCAGTGGCTATTTAACACAAACGGAAGCGCACGGCACAAGAAAGACAATTGCTCAAGAAAGAATTTTATATTGAAGCATTCTCCTCATCCATTATGTCAAGAATTTGAGAAACAACGTTCGGCGAAAGCCTATTAGTGTAACGGCAAAGCTGTTACTCTTTCTCTAATTCTTGATTCTATCCTATACATTAAAGTCATTGCAAGAAGAAAAATTCTCTAATTCTCTAATTCTTGACATAAAAACAATTTTGATTATATACTTATTGAGTAAATTTGCAGACAAAACAGGAAAGGAAAGAACATTATGGAGAATCAATACGTAAGACAGTACCCTGACCTCATGCAGGGCAAGAAGATAATGTACGTACACGGCTTCGGGTCATCGGCACAGTCGGGCACTGTGACCATGCTGCGCACGCTGTTTCCCGAGGCCACCGTGGTAGCGGAGGACATCCCCCTGCACCCCGCCGAGGCCATGGACATGCTGCGTGCCATGCAGCAGCGGGAGCAGCCCGACCTCATCATAGGCACGTCGATGGGCGGCATGTACGCCGAGCAGCTCAAGGGCACGCCGCGCATACTCGTCAACCCGGCCTTCGAGATGGGCCGCACCATGGGTGAGCACGGCATGACGGGCAAGCAGACGTTCCAGAATCCGCGCAAGGACGGTGTGCAGGACTTCATCGTGACGAAGTCGCTCGTGAAGGAATACGAGGAGGCCACCACCCACTGCTTCCACGACATCAGCGACAGCGAGCGCGACATGGTGTACGGACTGTTCGGCGACAAGGACCCGCTGGTACACACCTTCGGCCTGTTCTGCGAGCACTACACGCACGCCATGCACTTCCACGGGGAGCATCGTCTCACCGACAAGGTGGCCGTCAACTACCTCGTGCCGGTCATAAGGTGGATAGACGACATACAGGAGCAGCGCGAGCGGCCTGTGATCTACATCAGCTTCGACACCCTGCACGACAGCTACGGCAACGCCACGGCGAGCATGCACAAGGCGTTCACCGCGCTCATAGAGCACTACGACGTGTACGTGGTGGCACCGTCGCCCACCAACAGCCATGAAAGCTACGCCGAGGTGCTGACGTGGGTGGAGCAGTACCTCAGCACGCCAGCCCACGACCGCGTGGTGTTTGCCAACCAGCGACAGCTGCTCATAGGCGACTATCTCATAGCCACGGCCGACGACAACCGCTTCATCGGCACCACCATAGTGTGGGGCAGCGACGAGTTTAAGACGTGGGAGGAGATAATAACGTACTTCGACAGACTCGGCGGACAGTAGCCGGCAGCATGGCGGCACGGCCGTATGATGACGGTGAGGCAGCCGCTGTGGGCATGCCGCACACACGTATGACGGCACTCAGCGCACACGTATGGCGGTATGCCGTGGCACGCGTCAGTACTCCGTCTTGGTGGTGCTGGCCGCCCACATGTCAAAAGCCTTCATGGCCTCGGGGCGCAGCAGTTGGCACATACGCTTGGTACGCTCCGCCACGTCAAGGCTCAGCTCCTTGTATATGAAGTCGTCGTCGAATCCTATGGCGGCGGCATCCTTGCGGTCGTTGGCATAGAATATCTTGTCGAGGTGCGCCCAGTATATGGCGCCGAGGCACATAGGGCACGGCTCACACGACGTGTATATGACGCATCCGCTGAGGTCGAAGGTGCCGAGACGGGCCGCGGCACGGCGTATGCAGTTGACCTCAGCATGGGCCGTCGGGTCGTGGTCTATGGTCACACTGTTTGAAGCCTCGGCCACTATCTCGCCGTCGCGGGCTATCACCGCGCCGAACGGGCCTCCGCCCTTGGCCACGCTCTCCACCGAGAGGGCTATTGCCCTACGCATAAGTTGTTCGTCTGTCATGATTATATAATATGTTTAGTCTATACTCTGCACGCATGCCGCGCACCGCTTAGGCACACACGGCATGTGGATGCAAATTTAGCAGTTTTGCCGTTACACGCAAAACAGTTTTATACTATTTAGGAATATTAATGATAAAATATGCGTAAAAAAGCAAAAAGAAATGTCAAATATTTGGCTGTAACCACGCAAACGCATAATTTTGCAACCGTAAGTGTGAGATAACAAGCAATTACCAACTCTAAAATTTATAATGCAATGAAAAAGTTTTTAGTAATCGCAGCAATGGTGTTGGCATCGGCCACATCGTTCGCACAGCAAGCAGCAGGCTCTTTCTCAGTGACTCCTAAGGTAGGTCTCAACATCGCATCACTCACCGACAACAAGGACTCAGACCCGCGTTTCGGTCTGGCAGCAGGTGCAGAGTTCATGTACCAGGCATCCGACATCGTAGGCGTGTCGTTCGGAGCAATCTACTCTATGCAGGGCTGCAAGTACGACAACGTGACCACCAAGCTCGACTACATCAACATACCCGTGCTGGCCAACGTGTACGTGGCCAAGGGCCTGGCCGTGAAGTTGGGTCTGCAGCCGGGCTTCAACGTCAACAGTTCCGTGAAGTCTAAAGGCGATGGCGTCACCGTAGATGCCGACGTAGACGTTAAGACCGTAGACCTCTCCATACCTATCGGCCTGAGCTATGAGTTCAACAACTTCGTCATCGACGGCCGCTACAACTGGGGCGTGACCAAGGTACACAGCGATTTGGACTGCAAGAACAGCGTATTCCAGTTCACCATAGGCTACAAGCTGCCGCTGTAAGCACACGCACACATCCCGTAGGCCGCACAGCCGACGGGCATACATAACCAAGAGGCGAGACCGCGCACCTGTCATCAGGCCGTGGTCTCGCCTCTTGCCGTTTACTATACAGCCCGTCAGTCGTGCCTCAGGTATATGTTTCCACGGCTGTCGGGGCCTATATCACCGCGCACGTCGGCCTCCAGCACGTAGCTACGCAGACGCTCGAACCACTGCACATTGAGCCGATAGGCATTGTACTCGCTCGTAGCTCCTGTGACACCAGGATGATAGTCGGCACTGATGAGCTCACCGTTGCAGTACAGGCGCACGCCCTTTATCTCCAGACGCACGCTGCCGTTCTGGTAGACAAAGGTCGCGGTGTAGTCGCCGCTCTGCGATATCTGCTCTATGTCGAGGGGTATGCGCAGCGTCACGAACGTGGTGTCGCGCAGTGAGTCGGGGCTCCATACGCCCACCTTCTTGCCGTACTTGCCGCTGTAAGGGTCTATGCCGGCAGGGCATACGGGCAGGGAGAAGTGGCGTGGCGACACCTCCGTGATGGCAAGGAAGTCCGAAAGGCGGCGCACACGTACTGGAGCGGTGTACTCGGTGCTGTGTACATTGGGGTAGCGTCCGTCCGTGCGGTAGCGCATGCGTGCCCCGAGTACGGAGGGAGTGAGCGTCACGGTGGTGGTGCCGTCGTCATTTTTCACGGCCGATACCACTGGCTCTGGCACGCGGTAGTGGCAGCCCTTGAGGTCGAGCACGGCATACTGCGTAGCCAGACGGCGCGTGAAGTCGGCATAGTCGCGGCGAGACGAGGCCGTCCATCCCACCTCGCTGAGGGCTATGGCACGCGGATATGTGAGGTATTCTATATAGTGCTCGGAGCGGTTCTCATTGAGAGCGTCTATCTCCTGAAGCCGTGTGCCCACGATGAACTGGTCGCTCCACAGGCACGCCTGTACACCGAGCATGCGCCCGTCGGCGCAATACGTGTCGGGCTTCAGCGCATACACCTGCTCCACACTTACTGGGCGGCTCCACGTAGCGGCCTGTACCTCGCCAGGAGTGGAGCTCTCGGGCATGTCGAAGTAGCAGTACTCCACCGGGCTTAGGAGCGCGTAGTTGCCCTTGGCGATGAGTTCGGTGGCCTTCTCAGGCTCATGCCAGCAGTTGGCCACTACCGGGGCGTGGAGCTCTCCGCGCTCGGCTATCTCGTTCCAGCCCACTACCGTGCGGCCATGCCGCTTGAGTATGTCTATGACACGGTTGGTGACGTAACCCTGCATCTGCGACTCGTCCTTCAGTCCGAGCCTCCGCTTCAGGTCCTGACACCTCGGGCACGACTTCCAGCACACGTAGTTGGCCTCGTCGCCGCCTATGTTCACGTAGTGCGACGGGAATATGTCGCACACCTCATCGAACACATCCTCCAGAAACGTGTAGCAATCCTCGTTGCCGGCACACATTATCTGCTCGCTTATCGTGCCCTGCGTCTGCACCTCGTTCTTGAGCCTTCGGCACGAGAGCCAGGGATAAGCCACTATCGCAGAGAGCATGTGCGCGGGGAGTTCTATCTCGGGCACGATGGTCACACCGCGCCGTGCGGCATAGGCTACGAGCTCGCGCATCTCCTGCTGCGTGTAGTATCCGCCGAGCCTGTGTACGTCATCGCCGGCCCAGGCCCCCACCTCGGTGAGCAGAGGGTACTTCTTTATCTCGAGCCTCCAGCCCGCATCATCTACGAGATGCAGCTGCAGCACGTTGAGCTTGTACGCCGCCATCATGTCGATATAGCTGCGCAGGAAGTCGGAATCGTGGAAGTAGCGCGACACATCGAGCATCAGTCCGCGCCACTTATAGGCCGGAGCGTCGTATATGTCGGCGACAGGAACGCTCCAGCGCACGCCATTCCTCACCGTGGAGGAGTAGGCATCGCGCGGCAGAAGCTGCATGAGCGTCTGCATGGCGTAGAACGCTCCCGCGCCAGTACGGGCCTTTATGCTCACGCCCTTGGCCGACACCGACAGGCAATAGCCCTCGGCATCGGTCACGGCCACGGTGTCAATGGCGAGCGATATGGCCCCTTTCGTCCCACCACCGCTGCCGACAGTGAGCGGCAGACCAGTAGAGGCACGCAGCGCATCGGCCAGCCACTCCGCCTCCTGTCGCAACTGCGGCTGGCACACTATGCGCGTATTGACGCTGATGACGAACTCACCGCTCCCCCTGCTGACGCGCAACGGCTGCGGCACGATGTTAAGTCCGTCTGCCCATGCCGCCAGTGTGACGGCGAGGAGCAGCATCGTGGCAATGACTTTAAGATTATGTCTCATGTAGATATAGTCTTATATGCACGCGTAGATATGGTTTATATGCATGCGTCCACGGCCCCATGGCGACGCGCGGCGTGCCACAAGTGCCGCAGACGCGGCGCGTAGCGATTGTCACCTGACGAGTATCTTGCGCGACGAACCGTCGGAGTAGCGCACTATGTTGACACCGCGCTGCGGCTGCATGAGCCTCACTCCTCCCACGGTGTAGTAGCCTGTGATGGTGGGCGCGGACGGTAACGTGACGTTGTCGATGCCCGTTTCCGACAGCGGCACTACCCGAGAGAAACCCATGATGTACAGGTTGCTGCCACCGGTGCAGCTCACCGTGATGCCCGCCACCTTCTTGTCGTTGTCAGGGAAGATGCATGTCTCGAACAGGCAGTAGCGGTAACGGTCGCTGAGAGCGTCGTTGGAAGTGGAGATATAGCCCAGACCAGAGTATGCCTCATCGCCTACGGGATTGCTCACCGACCAGTCGCGCACGCTGATGTCCTGCGTCTCGGAGGGCGTACCGTCGGCATATACGAGCGTGACGCGTGCCGTACTTGCCCCTCCCGTACTCGTAGCGAGCATGTACACGGAACTGGCGGCCTTGGGCTCGGCAAACTTTATCATCTTGAATTCGCCCTGACTGAGCGCCACTGCATTGTCGGCGGCGTAGTCGGCAAGCTGATACCTCACACCGGCCGTGGAGTTGACGCGCCCGTCGGTGGGCAGTCCGCCGGCCTCACGCACGCTTGCCGAGTAGAACGTGCGCCATGAGTCTACGGCCATAGTCATGTGAGATGAGCTCGGAGTGGCCTCCACCACTATGTCCTTATTGCACATACCTGCAGCCATGGGCATAGGCTCCGTGACGAAACTGTCGTCGTGCGGCCGCAGCATATTGTCGAGAAACACTATGCGCTTGGTTATCCACGACTTCATATAGCGTATCTCATCCTCGTAGCTTGAGCCCGTATAGGCGCACGGCGAGACGTATCGTCCGAACATCTTCCATGCCATCTCGTTGCGCTCCATGGCCCCGCCGCTCGTCAGCATGGTGGTGAGACTGTCTATGGCCGCGTTGACATGCTCGTCGGAATAGGCCCCGAGGCGGTACTCCTTCCACCTGTCGCGCAGTTCACTTACGAACGCCGGGTCGGCGAGCAGCTTGCTCCACCAGAACGGTACGAGGTACTGGTTGTCCTCACGCTTGTTGAAGTCGTACACCCACAGGTTGGTAGTGCTGCCATAACTGTAGTTGGCGTTGCCAAAAGACAGGTTGAAGTCCCAGAGCGTAGTTTTCCAGCGGTTGTCCAGTCCCTCGTTCTTGGCACGCGTGTCGCTGTACTTGTACATGTGGGTGCTGAGGCGGTAGCCGTCTATATTGAACGCGAACTCAGTGCTGAGCAGATAGTCTATGAACGACTGCGTGTCTATGTAGTGGCGGTAGCCAGTGGCAGGGTCGGTGTAATTGTTGGTGGTGAACGATGTCTCCATGTCGTCAATGGCCTTGTTGATGGCCGCACGCGTGCCGCCGGGTAGCTCCTTGAAGTCCTCATACTGAGGGTCATCGTACTGGTATATTATGGAGCGTGAGTTGTTGACCGCGCCATTGCGGCCGTAGGGATGGTACCGTGAGGTGTAGTACCCGGCCTCATCAGGGCGGTCAATCTCCACATGGAAGTCGCCGGTGAGGTCGCCTCCGTCCTCCCCGGGGTCGTTGAGGTCGAGGCGGTGCTTGCCTTTCCCGGGCTTCTCTGCCATGATGTATATGCCGTAGTATATGCCATCGAGCACCACCTCACAGAACCTCGTGTGCGGAGTGTAGTCGAAATACGGCCGCCCGAGGTCGAAAGCGAGCACGTCGCGTATCATGGTCTTGTCGCAGAACGGCGCTATCATGGCCCAGTCCTTGTCCTTGCCCATGCCTAAGATCTTCACCTTCAGCTTGGTGCCGCCATTCTCGAGCGTGTTGTCTATGGTCTTTATAGACAGCGGTTTCTTGTCAGACCCAGTGAAAGACGAATTGCCACGGTACTTCAGGGCCACCCATCCGTCGTAGTCTACGGTCTGTTTGTCGTAGCGCACGGTGTCGCCATAGTTTTTCTTTCCGTCGCCATTGTGTATAATCTTCATGCGGGCCGTGATGCGGCTGTTGCGCTGTATGGTCTTATGCCCGGTGTTGATGAACACTATCGGCAGGTTGGTCTCGTCGATAGTCACCGTCCGGCTCGCCGTGGGCGGATAGTTGTCGGCCCGCTGCGCGAGTGCCAATGACACGCTGACGAGAGCCAATACGAGTGCGAAAGTGATTTTTCTCATAAATAAAGCTTGTAGTAATAATAAATAGATGTATCTTGACCGTAGTGAAAAACGTCTCGGTAGATAATGCAAAATTAGCGTTTTTGGCTATGAAAACGGGCAGGGCGACAATTAAAAAAACATAATTCGGTATCAGATTAACGGTCCGTCGGCATCATTCGTCACGGCGACATGCGCCGCCCACTCATCATCCGTGCGGCCGCTGGCGGCCGCTTACGGCCATCCGCCGCGTCACCACTCCACTGTATGTATGTACGGTGAGGCACACGGAGTCGGCCGCGACAGATGCCGTCGGCACGCTGACATACTGCCGTGACGAGTAGTTCTGCGGCACGTCGCCCTGGTCATGGTAGAGCGTGAGGTGCGCGGTGCTGCGCCCGTCGGGGCTTGTGCTCACGGAGGTGAGCATCATGCCCACGGTATGTCCCTTGGCACCGTCGGCCGTGCGTCCCGTCATTATGGAGAGGCCGAGGTTTATGTACTTGCCGCTGGCAGCCATCCACACGCTCTCAAACCGCACGGGGTCGGTATGAGGAGTGCCGAAGTGCGACGCGTCCGTGGCCTTCAGCACGGGCACCTGTGCCACCGACACCACACGCACGGCCGACGCGGCGGCATCATCAGCGCCACGGCGGTCGTAATATACGAGTGCGCGGTACACCGAGTCGGGCGTGGTGGCCCACGAGGGGCGCACGTCGCCGCCTACGGTGAGCGTCTGCCCGCCGTCGGTCTGGAAGCCGGCTATGCGGCATGCGGCATCCGTCCGCACCTCACCGAAGTCGGCGGTGAGGTACGAGTACTTGCCGTCGCCGGTGTCGTACGACTCCGACGAGCATGCCGCCAGCACGGCGGCTGCGGCCAGTAGTAGTGATGCTGCTGTTCTCACGTCATTGGTTTGTAGTGCCGCAGAGCGACAGTTGGTTGCGTGCCGGGTTGGCATACATCGTGAGCATGCGCTCGCGCAGATACTGCTCGTCCTTGCACGGTATGTCGATGCGTGCCAACTGGCCGGCAATGTATGCGTCGAACCGCTCCTTGTCGTGCTGCGTGTAGCAGCCGGCATGCTCAGTGGTGCCGCTGAGCTCGTCGAGAGCCACGAAGTTGTTGGGATATAGGCGGTAGCGGCTGAATATCTGCTCATCGATATGGCGTGCCACGGCGGCGAAGAACTCGCCCTTGGGCATGTCGGCATCGAGCGTGTCGAGCCATGCGTCTATGCACTGGGCGGCATGGTAGTGTATGTGTCCCTTGTAGCCCATGATGCCCGTCTGCATGCTCACGATGTCGTCGGTAGGCCCCTTCTTCCATCCCTCCACATCGCGGCGGAGCTGGTACTCACGAGCCTTGAGGAAGTCACAGGGGTCGAACTCGTACGATATGGCGAGCGGCACGATGTGCAGCGAGCGTATGCGCTCCACCAGAGAGCCCTCGCCGCCCATGGCCATCATCTTGATGATGGACTCCTGGGTGCGGTCGTCGGAGTCCTTGGCGCGTCCCTCGCGCTGTGCTATCCACACGTTGTCGTGCTTAGTGCCCACCACGAGGTGCATGTACTCAGACAGCCGCTTGCTCGACACGAGCATCTGCCTCATGCCCACGGCACGCTCCACGATGAACGACTTGTTGATGCGCACGAGGTCTTTGACCCACGGCAGCGACAGCAAGTTGTCGCCGATGGCTATCTCGCAGGTGGTGGTGCTGCCGTTGTCTACGAGCAGCATGTCGAGGAGTGCCGAGTCGAGCACTATGTCGCGGTGGTTGCTCACGAACGTATGGCGGTGCGAGAGGTCTATCTCCGACGAGTCGAAGTCGCACCCTAAGCTGGCCTTGGCGAGCAGATTCTTCAGGAAGGCGTAGCAGAACGCCTTTTGGAAGTCGATGTTTGTGGCACACGACCGCATCTTGGCGGCCAGCATGTCAAACGGCACGCCCGGGAACACGTGCCCTGCCACGGCGCGGAACTGGTCGTTGCCTATGAGCCGCTCATATACGGCCGGCAGCTCATCGGGCTCGAAGGGCCTGATGGCATCGAAGGGTTTGAGTTGTGCTTTGTCCATATTCATTGTGCGTTATGATGTCCGTGCCCGTGCGGAGCCGCAGGTGCGGCCGCGCGGCGCGGGCATGGTCAGAACTGGTTCTCCACGATGTCGGTGAGCACATCCTTCATCTCCAGGCCAGCGGCGCGTACCTGCTGCGGTATGAAGCTGGTGGCCGTCATGCCCGGCGTGGTGTTTATCTCGAGCATGTTCACCACATCGTGGCCGTCAGCGTCCTTGGTTATGATGTAGTCTATGCGTATGATGCCGTTGCAGTGCAGTATGTCGTATATGCGGCTTGTCTCCTCTGCCACGCGCCGTGCGGTGTCGTCGGAGAGGCGTGCGGGCGTTATCTCCTGCACCTGTCCGTTGTACTTGGCGTCGTAGTCGAAGAACTCGTTGCTCGTCACCACCTCAGTGGCGGGGAACACCACACTCTTGCTGCGCGTCTTGTAGCATCCGATGGATATCTCCGTGCCGCAGAGGTAGCTCTCCACCATGGCCTCGTCGCTCTCCATGAACGCCACCCTCAGGGCCGGTGCGAGCTGGTCGGCGTTCTTCACCTTAGACACTCCGAAGCTGCTGCCGTCGGCTGCGGGCTTCACGAAGCACGGCATGCCCACGGCACGCTCTATGTACTCATCGCTGTACTTGTCCTCCTCGCCACGGCGTATGAGCAGGCTCTTGCCCACGTTCACGCCGAAACCGCGCAGATAGTTGTTGAGCACGTACTTGTCGAAGGTCATGGCCTCCACGAGCACTCCGCTCGTACTGTACGGTATGTGGAGCAGCTCGAAGTAGCCCTGCATCACTCCGTTCTCGCCGGGAGTGCCGTGTATGGTGATATATGCGTAGTCGAACACTACGGCCTTGCCGTCGAGCACGAACGAGAAGTCGTTCTTGTCTATCGTGGCCGTGTCTCCGTTCTGGAGGTCTACGTGCCAGTCGTCGCCCTTCACGTCCACCACGTACACGTTGTAGCGGTCTTTGTCGAAGAACGAGTAGAGCCCCTGGGCCGAGCGCATGGACACGTCGTGCTCCGAGGAGTCGCCACCGCAGACGATGGCAATGTTTCTTTTCTGTATTTCCATTTTATATATATGGTGTTTGTATATGCTTTTATGGCCGCGCCATGAGGGTGCGGCAGACATGCGCCGTCAGTCGGCGAAGGTGTCGTTGGTGGTGCCCTTGACGTAAGCCCGCCACTTGTCTATGAGCGCGGCGAGGTCGGCGGGCAGCTCCGACGTGAAGTCCATCTGCTGCCGCGTGGTGGGATGCACGAAGCCGAGCGTGCGTGCGTGCAGGGCCTGACGGCCGCACAGGCGGAAGCAGTTTTGTATGAACGCCTTGTAGGTGGTGCTGCGGTTGCCGCGCAGTATCTCGCATCCGCCGTAGCGTTCGTCCCCGAAGAGCGGATGCCCGATGTGCTTCATGTGGGCACGTATCTGGTGTGTGCGGCCCGTCTCGAGTATGCACTCTATCAGAGTGACGTAGCCGAACCGCTCTATGACGCGCCAGTGCGTCACTGCCGGCTTGCCGATGTCCGACCCTGCGGGTGCCACCGTCATGCGGAGGCGGTCTTTCGGGTCGCGCGTTATGTTGCCCTCTATGCGTCCCTCGTCCTCAGTGAAGTTGCCCCACACCACGGCGTTGTAGCTGCGGTGGGTGGTCTTGTTGAAGAACTGCAGCCCGAGGTCGCTCTTGGCCTCCGGTGTCTTGGCCACGACGAGCAGTCCGCTGGTGTCCTTATCTATGCGATGGACGAGCCCTACCTCCGGGTCGTTGGGGTCATAAGAGCTCAGGTCGCGCAGATGCCAGGCCACGGCGTTGACGAGCGTGCCGTGGAAGTTGCCCGCGCCGGGGTGTACCACGAGGCCGGCCGGCTTGTTCACCACCATGAGCTGTGAGTCCTCGTACACTATGTCGAGCGGTATGTCCTCGGCCACGATGGAAGTGTCGTGGCGCGGACGGTCGAGCATGAGCGTCACCACGTCGCCGGGGCGCACCTTGTAGTTGCTCTTCACGGGGCGGTCGTTGACGTGTATGAAGCCGGCATCGGCCGCCTTCTGTATGCGGTTGCGCGAGGAGTGCTGCAGCTTCTCACACATGAACTTGTCTACCCTTACGGGCTGCTGCCCGGGGTCGGCCTCGAAGCGGAAGTGCTCGTACAGCTGCTGGTCGTCGTCCTCTATCTCTTCTATGTTGTCGTTGTATTCAGTCATTGGCTGATGCAGTAAGTGTGTGCGTGTAAGTGATTGTCATTCTGCGGCGTGGTCGTGCCGTGGCGCGTCGTCGGAGGGCGTGTCGTGGTGCGGCGGCTCCGTCACCTCCTGAAACTCGTCTATGTCGTCGTCGGTCTCGAATCCACTCATGCCGTTGTCTATGAAGTCTATGCTGTCTGACGAGCTGAGCCGTCCGTTGCCGGCCTGTATCACCACCGTCTGGTCTACGGGCACCTTGTCGCCGGTGGCGAGCTGCCGTCCGCCGCTCACCACGCCGTACACCCAGTCCTTCTCGCCATCGACAAACTCGGGCTGACCGAGCTTGAAGCCCATGGCCGAGAGCTTGGCCATGGCGTCGCGCAGCGAACTGTTGTCTATGATGTCGGGCAGTGATATGGTGGGAGTGTGCGAGGCATTCACTATGACGGTGATGACACGCCCGGCCTTGACCTTCTGTCCTGCCGCGGGCTGCTGCTCAAGCACGCAGTCGGGCGGCAGGGCCTTGACGTAGCCCGTGTCGCTGACGGCGAGCTCCAGCCCCACGTTGGCGAGCATGTAGCGTGCGTCATCCAATGACTTGTGGCGTATGTCGGGTATGGCTATGGCCTCACCGTGGTGCGTGTACTCGTCTATGGCGAACCTCACACCGAGGCATGCGGCCACCACCACCACGGCCATGGCCGCGATGTTGCCCCAGAAGTAGGTGCTCCTCAACTTCCCGAAAAACTGTGATGTATTCATCCGTGCTCTTGCTGCTTATATGTCTTATGGGCGCGAGCCGCCGCAGTGCCGGCCGCAAATGATTTGCAAATATAACACTATCTGCGCAATCGGCAAAGCAAAAACGCCTTTTTTTGAGTTGCGCCCCACCGCACGCGCCACGGCCGCAGGGCCTGT
>JALFIM010000010.1 GCA_022775985.1 Prevotella sp. | reverse complement strand
TGACAAGGGTGCATCGGCCGACGGCAGTGACATACCCACCGACAAGATGACCATGCGTGTCAACAAGAAAACGGGCGACAAGGTGTCGCTGCTCGGCTACGGCATGATGCGTCTGCCGTCGCAGACCGGACGCAGCGTGCGCGAGGGCGACGAGGTGATAGACCAGAAGATGGTGAACACGCTCGTAGACTACGCCATAGCCCATGGGGTGAAATATTTTGATACGTCTCCGGCCTACTGCCGTGGCAACTCGGAGCATGCCACGGGCCTGGCCCTGAGCCGCTATCCGCGCGATAAGTACTTCGTGGCTACCAAACTGTCTAACTTCGCGCCCGAGACGTGGACGCGTGAGGCATCCATTGCCATGTACAAGAACTCGCTGAAGGAGTTGCGTGTAGACTATATAGACTACATGCTCCTGCACGGAGTGGGCATGGGCAAGGGCATGGAGGAGTATGAGGACAGGTACGTCAAGAACGGCGTCCTTGACTTCCTGCTTGCCGAGAGAGAGGCCGGGCGCATACGCAATCTGGGATTCTCCTACCACGGCGACATCAAGGTGTTCGACTATCTGCTCTCACAGCACGCCAAGTACAAGTGGGACTTCGTGCAGATACAGCTCAACTACCTCGACTGGAAGTATGCCGATAAGATAAAGGAGTTCAATACCAATGCCGAGTACCTGTACACCGAGTTGAGCAAGCGCGGCATACAAGCCGTCATTATGGAGCCGCTGCTCGGCGGCCGACTGTCCAATGTGCCTCCCACCATAGTGGCGCGGCTCAAGCAGCGCGAGCCTGAGATGAGCGTGGCATCGTGGGCCTTCCGCTTCGCGGGGAGCATGCCCGACGTGCTGACGGTGCTCAGTGGCATGACGTTCATGGAGCACTTGCAGGACAACCTGCGCTCGTACACTCCGCTGAAACCCCTCACCAAGTCCGACTTCGCGTTCTTGCAGGACGTGGCGGCGCAGATGATGACGTACGACACGGTGCCGTGCAATGACTGCAAGTACTGCATGCCGTGCCCGTATGGCCTCGATATACCGGCTATACTGCAACATTACAACAAGTGTGTGAGCGAGGGCAACGTGAAGGAGAACTCACAGGACAAGAATTACAGCCAGGCACGGCGTGCGTTCCTTGTGGGCTACGACCGCAGTGTGCCCAAACTGCGGCAGGCAAGCCACTGCATCGGGTGTGGACAGTGCAGTCCGCACTGTCCGCAAGGCATCGACATCCCCAAGGAACTGCACCGCATAGACGAGTATGCCGAACACTTGAAGCAGAACACGCTATGACGCACGGACTGATAGACATGCTTCTCAGTGGCCACCACTCGCTGGTGGTTGGCGGCACGACGGTACGCACGTTCGACGGACGTGGCGTGTCAGACCTTTACAGGCTGTACACAGAGGAGCCCATGACGCTCCGTGGCGCAGTGGTGGCCGACAAGGTGGTGGGCAAGGGCGCGGCCGCGCTCATGGCCGTGATGGGCGTGGCAGAGGTGTATGCCCATGTCATCAGCCAACCGGCCTACGACCTTCTGTGCTCGTCGGGGGCGGTGGTGACGTACGGAACCCTTGTGCCCAACATCATCAACCGCACTGGCACGGGGCTGTGTCCGCTTGAGACTCGTTGTCTGCCGTGCCTCACGGCAGAGGAATGCATACCGCAGATAGCCGGCTTCATACGGCAGATGAGAGGTATGCAGGACAATGCAAATAACACATTATAATAATATGGAAACAACAACAGTAAGACTCTATCGCTTTGGATATAGTGAGGTGAGGACGTATCTTGTAGCCCTCGCCTTCGTGATTGGCAACATGGCGTTGCCGCAGATGTTTCATATCGTGCCGCAGGGCGGCATGATGTGGCTGCCTATATATTTCTTCACGCTCATCGGTGCCTACAAGTACGGTTGGGTAGTGGGCCTTCTCACGGCCGTGTTGTCGCCAGTGCTCAACTCCGCACTGTTCGGCATGCCCGCTCCGTCGGTGCTTCCTGCCATACTCATGAAGTCGGTGTTGCTGGCTGCAGCCGCAGGCTATGCCGCACACAAGTACCAGCGTGTGTCGGTGCCTCTGCTGCTCGCAGTGGTGCTGTCGTACCAGTTGGTGGGCACGCTCGGTGAGTGGTGCATGGTCGGCGACTTCTATGCAGCCGCCCAGGACTTCCGTATCGGCATCCCGGGCATGCTGCTTCAGGTGCTCGGCGGATTCGCGTTTATCAGATATGTCATCCGTAAGTGATACGACAGGGGCGTGACGGGTGCCGTCAGTCCGTATCGCGTTAGGCATTGCTGCGGCATGCGCCAAGTGACTCCCGGCGTTGGGAGGCTCTTGGCGTATGCCGTTCTTGTTTCTTGTACATATTGCCTAAGCTCTTTGTTCATACTGCGTTTGGCCATAGACGCATGTCATCCCGAATCTCGGTCTGTGCCGCTCTGTATGCAAAAAAAATGCCGATAATTTCTTTTTCTCGTCTAAAAGAGCTACCTTTGCACCCGACTTACAGAGCGTAAGTTAAGGGGTGCCCGACGTTTCGGGCTGAGATTATACCCTCGAACCTGATCTGGGTAATGCCGGCGTAGGGATTGCAAGGTACATAAAAAGTGCCCCTTTTTGTGTGTTTTTTAGTTTTTAGGTATTAACATTAAGATGAAAAGGTTATTAAGTGTTGCCATGGCATCGGCTTGTGTGCTGTCCGTGCAGAACATCATGGCCCAGACGCTGCCCGATACTGTTGAGGCACAGCGCGTCAGTGAGGTGGTAGTGAAGGCTGTGAGAGCCACAAAGACTGCACCGTTCGCTGTCGCAAACATCAAGAAATCAGAACTTCAGAACTTCTCACGCAGCGGTAGGGAACTGCCGTTCCTCTTCGCACGCACTCCTGGCGTGGTGGCATGGGGTGAGAACGGACTCGGTACCGGCACCACGTACATGCGTATCCGTGGCGTAGACGGGAGCCGTATCAACGTCACGCTGGATGGCGTGTCGCTCAATTCGCCTGAGGACCAGACCGTGTTCTGGGCCAACATGAACAGCTATGCAGCACTGCTCGGAAGCGTGCAGATACAGCGTGGCGTGGGTACTTCTACCCATGGCGATGGCGCTTTCGGCGGTTCTCTCTCGCTGGCCACGGCTGCTCCGGCCCTGACCCCGTATGCAGAGCTTACAGGATCGTACGGCTCGTACAACACATACAATACAGGTGCCAGCTTCTCCACTGGCCTTCTCTTCAATCATCTTATCTTCGACGGCGCATATCATGAGACATCTACCGACGGCTTCATCGACGGTACACGCGGCCGTTCGGGCTCGTACTATGGTGGACTGACATGGATTGGCGACAAGTTCCAGATAAGATACAAGAACATAGGCAACTTCGAGAAGACTGGCCAGGCCTGGAACTACATCAGCGGTCCTAACGGCAATGAGTCGTATAAGCAGATATGGGACATGGGGCTCGGCCGCAGCAACACGCTTCTCGGCTCATACGAGAAGGTGGGCGGCAAGTATGTGCTCAATCCTTTTACCCTTCGCGACGGCAATGTGTGGCCGCGTACCACCGACAACTTCTATCAGAACCACAACATCCTGTCGGCTGTGTGGCAGCCTTCTGAGCATTGGACGCACAACATAGCACTGCACTACACCTACGGTTCGGGCTATTACAAGGGCTTCCGCAGCAACAAGTCGCTGGCTTCCAAGTTCGGACTCAGCGATAATGTGAAGACCGATGAGGTGTACCGCAAGGGACTTACCCAGAACGCATACGGACTTGTGTACAACGTGAACTACAAGACCGACAGCTGGGATGTGATGGCCGGCACCAACCTGCAGCAGTTCCGTGGCAAGCACTGGGGCTACATCGACTACATCAAGGATGTGGATATGGAGAACAAGTACCTCGCAAATGGCCCGTACCGCTACTACGACTCTGATGCCGACAAGTACGATTACAGCGGTTTCGTAAAGGCTACGTACACCTTCCTGACCCATTGGAACGTATTTGCTGACCTGCAGTACCGCTACGTGAAGTACAAGTTCGGCGGCAAGAACGACCGTTTCGTGTACGGTGAGGATGGCAAGTACTACAACCAGGGGCTCAGCATCGACGACAATTTCAGCTTCTTCAACCCCAAGGCCGGCATCAGCTATACCGACGGCGGGCACAAGGCGTATGCCTCTGTGGCTGTAGCCAACCGCGAGCCGTCGCGCAACAACTACACCGACAACTACAATTACCCGTATCCGAAGTCTGAGCGCGTGCTTGACGTAGAGGCAGGATACCAGTACGACGGCTCCAACTGGCATGCAGGAGCCAACTTCTACTACATGGACTATGACAACCAGATAGTACAGACTGGTCAGGTCAGCGATATAGGCGAGGCTCTCACCACCAACGTGAAGGCTTCTTACCGCATGGGTGTTGAGCTGAGTGCCGGATGGGCACCGTTGTCATGGCTGAGTTTCGAGGGCAATGCTGCTCTGAGCCAGAACAAGATAAAGGACTTCGATGAGTACATCAGCGCATACGATGCCAACTGGGACGATGCCGCTCCCGTGAAGAACCACTACTCGAAGTCTACTCTCGCCAACTCTCCGAGTGCCATACTCAACGGCTTCGTAGACTTCCACTACAGCGGCTTCAGCGCCACATGGCACACCAACTTCGTAAGTCGTCAATACGTAGACAACTCCGAGAGCCTGGAGCGTTCGCTGCCTTGCTACTCGCAGTCGAACCTCAGTCTCAACTATGAGAGCGATGTGAAGAAGGCCGCCGGCATCAAGAACGTGAAGTTCGGCGTAGACTTCAACAACGTGTTCTCACGCCACTATGCTCCCTACGGCGTAGACTACGGCTACTATACAGCCGAAGGCAAGCGCGTGTCGTCTATGGCATACGCGCCGATGGCTGGCTTCAACGTGATGACTTATCTCACGTTGCGTTTCTGATAGCGGCATAAAGGCCTGCTCCTGCCGTCTCATGGCCGCAAGGCTTTGGGCGGCACGGGCAGGCTTTTCCTTTTGTGTTGCCGTGCCATTAGGGCTTAGATGCATGGCAGGGCATACGTCGGGTACAAACAATAATCACAGCTTATGACAGAGTTCTTGGCCAGTCACTGGCTTGACATAGTGACAACGCTGCTCGGACTGGCGTACATCGTGTTGGAGTACAGGGCGAGCATAGCTCTTTGGATAGTCGGTATCGTCATGCCGGCAATGGACATTTATCTCTACTGGAGCCACGGACTGTATGGCGATGCGGGCATGGCCGTATATTATACGGTAGCCGCCGTATACGGATATGCCGTGTGGAAGTTCGGCCGCAAGCGCGGACAGACCGGCGGCTCGGATATGCCCATAACGCATTTCAGACTGCGGCTTGTCGTCCCTGCGGTGGTGTTCTTCGCTGTGGCGTGGGCACTGACATACTGGGTGCTCGTCAACTATACCGGCAGCACGGTGCCAGTGCTCGACTCATTCACCAATGCCATGAGCTTTGTCGGTCTGTGGGCACTCGCACGCAAGTATATAGAGCAGTGGCTTTTCTGGATAGTGGTAGATGTGATAAGCTGCTGGCTGTACGTAGGCAAGGGTATTCCGTTCAAGGCCGGGCTCTATGGGCTGTACGTGGTGATAGCCGTGATGGG
>JALFIM010000146.1 GCA_022775985.1 Prevotella sp. | reverse complement strand
ACTTCCGAAGTTGTAGAAGCCCTGCGCTGTGGCATCGGAGTGGCTCTTGTCCCACTCAAATACCCACGTGTCGGCTTTCACCGACTGCGGCAATGCCGTCAGCAATACGGCGAAGAGATAAAAAAGTAGAGTTTTCCTCATGTAGTACAATGATTTTATTAAGTTGATATAAATGTTACGTTTTGGATAGGAATATGGGTGCAAAGGTATATATTATTATGTGTACCACCAAATATACTTTCACTTTTTATCAATAAATACCATATTTGTGTTACTGTGTCACAGAATGCATGCACGCGGCATACAGCGGAGAGCAAAGCGGCGCATGGCGGAGAGCAAAGCGGCGCATGGCGAAGGACAAGGCGGAATACCGCTGATAGCAAAGCGGTGTACGGCCGAGAGCAAAACGGCGGTGCGTGTAGACAGCGGCCACGTTGCGGCCCGACTGCGCGAAAACAATGAGGGCCTCGCAGTCCTGCGAAGCCCTCAAGGATTGTCTAAAAGATAATAATTGATCTTAGTAAAGGTAATTAGTCGATTGAATTAGGTATTGATTGTATAAAGATGATTCTAACTGTTGGTGTGAGCCCGGGACTGAAGTCCCTGCTCTGGAGTGCCGCAAGCGGATGCGTCAGCTGTGATGCCACCGCCCCGTCCACTTCGCGACGCGCAGCCTTATGGCCCTGCCTATGTCGGCGAAGTTGCCGTAGCGCAGGTTGCGCAGCAGCTCCTCCATGGAGCGTGCCACCTTTATGCACGGGTGTCCCCATGCGTTGGCACGGTAGACGCTCTCCTTGTAGCTGACGTTCTCGATGACATGGCGCGGATGACGCAGCGGAAACTGCAGCTCATAGCGCGGCATCGTGAACATGCGTGCGAGCCTTCGCGGCAACGTGCGTACACTACCCGAGAAGTGGGTGGAGTCTGCCGTCACGCCGATGTTGTTGACAAGGTTGCGGACAGGCATCACGGCCAGACCGCTGCCGAGCAGCATCGAGGCCCAGAATATAGACTCAAAGAACGCCTTTCCGCTGGCGCGGTGGTCGCGGCACATCTGTATGAAGTCGCCACGGAGCCGGCGCTGGCGCACGATGTCGCGGAGCTGGCGCATGGCATACTCGTCATCGAGAAACGTGTAATGCTCGTCCCAGGTGTCAAACACCCTCCTCCACGAGGCCCATCCCCATATAGAGAACACGGAAGTGAAGAAGTAGTCGTCAGGTACGCCCTGAGTGACCTCGTCGCTGTTGAACCCCGCGACCATCCACACGCGCTCATCGTGCTCATACCTGTCAAGCATCTCCTTGCAGAATGGGATGAACGACTGCGACGGCACCACGTCGTCCTCAAGGAACACGCACTTGTCGGCCATCGAGAAAGCCCATCTCTGCGACAGGAAGCCCGATGGGTTGCACCCGTAGTTGCGCTTCTGATAGAGGTGTCGCACGTCACACTCCCAATCCACGTCGGCGACAATGCTGCGGCATTCTGCTATCGCTGGCATGTCGTCGTCAGACCGGGGCCCGTCCTGATAGAGGAAGAGACGTGAGGGTCGTGCCTTTCGCACCTCGTCGAAGACCTTTCTCAGTTTGTCGGGGCGGTTGAAAAAGATCATGAGTACGGCAACGTCTGTCTTGAACGGATGCTTCATCGTTGCTTATTTACGGCAAAGATAGCCCTTTTATTTTGATTCCACAAGAAACTTTGACATGTTTTTTCGTTTTTATTATCAAGTTTTACTATTTTCTGCTCAAAATGATTCCTCCTGCCCGTCTGCGCCGCCTTTTCCCGCCGCCGCTGCTGACAATCTGCCACATCACGCACGCATCACACCGCAGGGCACATATCGTTAGCTCTCACATTGTTACGGTCTGTAAGCAGCCGTGTGCGGAAAACGAGAAACACACGCGCAGTCTTGGCCGTATCGGCAGAAACAACTACTTTTGCATAAGATAAAACTGCAGACCACCTATCGTAGCAAACTCCACTGCACTCGGTTTGCACTATCTCTGCAAAAAACAAACCTCAGCCCGCCTACCGGAGCAAGTGCCATCGCCACACCGCACGGCAGACTGCACATAAATACACTGCACATGGGAATAATACGATTCATCAAGAACTGGACACTGCCCTTGGCCATAGCCGTAGGGGCCGCCGTCTACCTCATCTTCGCCCTCACTCCGCAGCTCGACGCCGCATCGCGGGTGCTCACGCCAGTCATGGAGGAGCTGTTGCCCACGTTCATGTTCATCACGCTGTACGTGGTATTCTGCAAGGCCGACTTCCATAAGCTGCGCCTTGTGAGGTGGCATCTGTGGGTGAGCATGTTCCAGATACTCACCATTGTGGCCTTCACGGCCGTGATACTGGAGTTCGGCCTCACGGGGCGGAGCCTCATCCTGGCCGAGGCACTGGTGGTGTGCGTCATAGGGCCGTGCGCCTCGGCGGCCCCAGTGGTGACGGTGAAGCTCGGCGGCGACCTCGAGGAGATGACCACCTATACCTTCCTGTCAAACCTCATCACCGCCGTGTTCGTGCCCGTGTGCTTCCCTCTCATAGACAAGGCCGCCGATGTGTCATTCATTGAGGCGTTCGGCATAATACTCTACCGCGTGGCCACGGTGCTCGTGGCGCCCATGCTGCTGGCGTGGGTCACCAAGCACGCGCTGCGGCGGTTTCACCGCTGGATTACGGGCATCAAGGACTTGTCGTACTACACGTGGGCGATGTCGCTGCTGATAGTGTCGGGCACCACCGTGCGCAACATCATGAACGCCCACACCACCATCGCGTTTCTCATCGTCATAGCCCTCACTGGCCTGCTGCTGTGCGTCATGCAGTTTGCCACGGGTCGCTTCATCGGCCACTACTTCGGCGCCACGGTGAATGCCGGACAGGCCCTCGGGCAGAAGAACACGGCCTTCGCCATCTGGATAGCCGCCACGTACCTGGCACCGCTCTCCACCGTAGGGCCGGGCTGCTACATACTCTGGCAGAACATCATCAACAGCATAGAGCTGTGGGTGTGCCGCCGCAAGGGACTCGAGAAGAGCTGCTGAACGGTATCTTTTTATGTCAAGAATTAGAGAATTAGAGAATTTTTCTCCAACTTTGATGCTTTCTCTAATTCTTGATTTCATTTATAGGATAAAATCTCTGTAAAAAGGATATTCTCTAATTCTCTAATTCTTGACAGAAAAAATATCGTCTCTCAAAATCCATGGAAGCCACAAAAAAGCTGAGGGCGAGGCCCACTCTCGTGAGCGCTCACCCCCAGCGGCGATGTATTTCAAGTAAAACCTGACAGTTGTCCTTACCGAATCGTCATTTCTGAGCGAAACGCTCGCTCTGCTGACGTATCAGTTCCGCATCATCGAAGTAGTCTATGCGCATGGCCTTGCGCACCTCCGACATGGTCTGTGCGGCCACCTCGCGCGCCTGCTCGGTGCCCTTGCGCAGTATGTCGTATATGCCCGGGATGTCCTGCTCAAGCTCATGGCGGCGCTGGCGCATAGGCTCCAGCATCTTGTTGATGACGTTGTTGAGGAACTTCTTGCACTTCATGTCGCCCAGTCCGCCACGGCGGTAGTGGTCCTTCAGTTCATCGAGGTTGGCGTACTCGGGCCAGAACTCTGCGAAGTCGGCATCCGTGGAGAACGCGTCGAGGTACGTGAACACGGCATTTCCCTCCACCGTGCCGGGGTCGCTCACGTTGAGATGGTTGGGATCGGTGTACATGGAGCGCACCTTCTGCCACACGTCATCGGCGGAGTCGCTGAGGTATATGCAGTTGCCGAGGCTCTTGGACATCTTCTCCTTGCCGTCGGTGCCCGGCAGACGGCGTGCGGTGGCGTTCTCGGGAAGCATGATGTTGGGCTCCACGAGCACCTCGCCGTACACCTGGTTGAAGCGGCGTGCAAGCTCACGCGCCACCTCTATCATAGGCTCCTGGTCCTCGCCGGCGGGCACCGTGGTGGCCTTGAAGAGCGTGATGTCGGCGGCCTGGCTCACGGGGTAGCAGAAGAAGCCCAGCGGTATGTTGGCCTCGAAGTTGCGCATCTTAATCTCCGTCTTCACGGTGGGGTTGCGCTGCACGCGCGACACGGTGATGAGGTTCATGAGATACGTGGTGAGCTCGGCGAGCTCCGCTATCTGACTCTGTATGAAGAGAGTGCATTTCGTGGGGTCGAGTCCTGCCGCGAGGTAGTCGAGTGCCACCTCGATGATGTTCTGGCGTATCTTCTCGGGGTTGTCAGCATTGTCGGTCAGTGCCTGTACGTCGGCCATGAACACGAACATACGCTCGTAGTCGCCCTCCTCCTGAAGCTGCACGCGGCGGCGCAGCGAGCCGATGTAGTGGCCCAGATGGAGTTTGCCGGTGGGGCGGTCACCGGTGAGTATTATCTTTCCCATTGTAGAGTATGTTGATTGTCGTTGTCATTTTGCTGCACGGGCAGAGCCACCAAGCGCAGTGAGAGTGGCCATAGGGTTGCCGAGGCGCAGCTTTATCGCGTGCACTGATAATGCAAGCCGAGAGCAATGGAGCTTGCTCCAATTGCCGAGGTGCAGCTTATCTGATGCAAAGTTAATAAAAAAAGCACGAACAGCAAAATAATGATTGGCGGCATACTGTGATGATATGAATTTGCGTTGTTTCGCATTATGCAACACGGTTCGGGCAACACCTCGACACGGCTCCGTCAGCACCAACATACGGCTCGGCCAATACAGAAATGCGATTCGGCCCGTTTCGCACTGCGATTCGGCCCATTTCACAAGCCAAAACGGCCCATTTCGCACTGCGAAATGGGCCGTTTTGCAACGCATTGTATATCAATATGTTGCGTGTACGTATAAATGACATCCATAAAAAGCTACTACGGCAACCCCCACCGTCAGCCGAAGCTGTGGCGGAGACTGCCGTAGCACTCATATTAAGGTGGCTACGCCATTAGAGCGGACGTATCCAGATGTTGCGGAAGCTGATGGGCTTGCTCGGGTCGCCGTGGCTCTGAAGGATGATAGGGCCAGCTCCGTGCTTCTGCGTGCGCGGCAGACCTATGAACTCAGTGGTACCGAGTATGGTGGTGTTGTTCTGCACTACCACACCGTTGTGGATGACTGTAACCTGCGGACGTGTGCGGTATGTGCCGTCCTCCTTGAATGTAGGAGCGGTGTAGATGATGTCGTACACGTTCCACTCACCGGGCTTGCGCATGGCGTTTACCAGCGGAGCGGTCTGCTTGTATATACTGCCGGCCTGTCCGTTGACATAGGTCTTGTTGTTGTAGTTGTCGAGAACCTGCACCTCATACTTGCCTTGCAGGAACACGCCGCTGTTGCCGCGGGCCTGGTCGCTGCCCTGTATGTCGGTGGGCACGCACCACTCCAGGTGGAGCTGGAAGCTGTCGTACGAGTTCTTGGTGCGTATGTCGCCCTTGCTCTTGTCTACGGTCACTACGCCCTTAGCTACCTTCCACTCGGCTGCGCCGCCCTTCATGTTCTCCCACTTCGACAAGTCCTTGCCGTCGAAGAGCACCTCTGCGTCAGAGGGAGCAGTGAAGCCGCCGCCCTTGATGTCAGTGCCGGGGGTCACCACCGGGGGCTCAGGGGTGTACCATTCTGTCATCTCATGGGTCATTTTAGCCTGGCCGAAGGCTTGTCCTACGCCGAGCACGAGCATGGCGAGGACTGACAAATTCTTGATTTTCATAATATTTACGTAAAAGTTTACTGTTGATTCGTTGTCTCACGAGGCGGCCGTGGCCGTCATTTCGTCACAGGAAACGATGCAGGCACGAAGCGTGAGCGCAGCAGGTACTGCGCACTCTTGGCCACGCTCTCCTCCACAGGCATGGTGTACTGCTCTATCTCTGCCACGATAAACTGCACGCCGGCGGTCTTGGCGTTGCGGAAGATGGCATCCCATCCCACCATACCGCTCTGTCCTATCTCGCGGTGATCCTTGCAGTGGAACGACTTGAAGCGTCCGGGATAGCGGTTGAAGTACTCCACGGGGCTTGACGCGCCGCGCACCGTCCAGTACATATCCATCTGGAAGAACACGTACTCGGGGTTGGTGTGCTCGAGCATGTAGTCGTACATCACCTTGCCCTCCACCTTCTCGAACTCGTAGTTGTGGTTGTGGTAGCCGAAACCGAGGCCGGCCTCCTTGCACATCTTGCCCACGTCGTTGAGGTACTTGCAGTACACATCGAGGTCGTGGAGCGACTTCTGCTTGCCTATCCACGGGTTCACGATGTACGACATGCCGGCTGCCTTGTGGTCGGCTATGCACTTCTTCCACCACTTCAGGGCCTCTGAGTAGTCGCCAGAGGCGAGCTCCTGGTCAGAGAGGTTGTGCGCCACGTGCGACGAGAGCACCTTCATGCCGGCGGCCTCTATGTCCTGGCGGTACTGCTTGGGAGTGCGGTTGTAGAACGTGCCGCGTCCCTGGTCGTAGTTGGCGGCCTCCGTAGAGGTGTAGCCCATCTTGTGGAGACGCGAGAGAAGGCCCGTCCACTCGGCCGATGCCTTGCCGTCCTTGTTCACGTCCTTGAGCAGGTCGCGCACGGAGTAGAGCTGCAGGCAGATGTCTTTCTGGGGAGCTGCGGCCTTGCGTGCCTGGCGCACGGGCGTAGCAGCCTGTATGTTGAGCGGCAGGCAGAGAGCGGCCGCCATCACTGTCTTGAGGAATGTGATTCTTTTCATGATTGATAGTTGTGTTTATGATACCGGCCGTCGGGCGCAGCCCGTGGCCTTGTTGTACAGGTTTTGGGTAAAGCATACCGCCCTGCCATCAGTCATCATGGCAGACGCTGAGTCACAGGGCGGTAAGTATTGTTGTCTTGACAGCAGGAGTCCGTGCCGCCGTGCATGCACCGTGCGGCTACATGTAGGGGCTACGCACTGGGCGTGGCGGACAGACTCCACACTATGTTATCAGTCCATGACCTTGATGCGGATGTTGCGGTACTGCACGGTATCGCCGTGGTCCTGAAGGCCGATATATCCCTCATGCTTCTCGCCACCCATGTTGTTGAGGAGCTCGAAGGCGTAGGGGAACTCTCCGCCCTGCTTGAACTTGCTGGCCTGGAGCATCTCCGTCCACTTCGGAGTCCACAGGTGGTACTCCACTACGTTCTGTCCGTTCTGTCCGTGGATGACGGTTCCCTTGTACACCATAATCTTGGCAGTGTTCCACTCGCCGTAGGGCTTGGCGTTCTGCGGCTTGGCGGGAATCATGTCATAGAGCGAAGCCGACTGGCGGTTGCCGTCAACACCGAGCTGAGCGTCGGGATGATTGGCGTTGTCGAGCACCTGATACTCAGAGCACGACTGCCAGATGGGCAGGTACTCGTACTTGCCGTCTACCTTGCCCATTACCTCCTGTGCGAGGTAGAAGATACCAGAGTTGGCACCCTTCGTCACCTTGTACTCCAGCTCGAGCGTGAAGTTCTGGAACTTGTGGGCGAAGATGAGGTCGCCACCGTCAGAGGCGTGAGCCTCGCCGGTGCCTGAGCCCGTCAGCGTGATGGCTCCGTCCTTCACCGTCCAGCTCTTAGGAGCCTTGTCCATGCCGTATCCACGCCAGCCGTTGAGGGTCTTGCCGTCGAAGAGCACGATATATCCGTCCTTGTCGACGGGGAACTTCGAGATGTCTACATTCTGCTTGTCGGCCACCTTCATGTCAAGGTCTTGAGCCTGGTTGGCAGTGGTGTCCTTGGAGCACTCGCATCCTGCGCATGAGCAGTTGCACTTGCACTTGTTGCCGCAAGAGGCCAGCACGAGGGCTGCCATGGCGGCGATGATAAGCGATTTCTTCATAGTCGTAATTTCTTGTATAAGATAAGCTGCGGCAAGGCAATTGAGAAAAGTATCATTGCTCTCGCACTTGCATTATCCTTGGATTAAAAAAACAGGTTATCGTTTGCTTCGTATTACGCGGGCATCACTTCAGCACCTTCACGCGGATGTTGCGGAACCATACGGTGTCGCCGTGGTCCTGCATGCCGATGAAGCCCTCGTGGTTCACGCCACCGCAGTTGTTGAGGAGCTTGAATGCTGCCGGCCATGCCTTCTCGCTGAACTTGCTTGCCTGCAGCAAGGCTGTCCACTCAGGTGTCCAGAGCTTGTACTCCACCACCTTCACGCCGTTCTGCCAGTGCTGTACGGTGCCGTTCTTCACCACAATCTGCACGTGGTTCCACTCGCCGTAGGGCTTTGCGTTCTGCGGCTTGGCAGGAATCATGTCGTAGAGTGATGTAGACTTGCGGTTGCCGTCGTGTCCGAGCTTGGCATCGGGGTGGTTCTCGTTGTCGAGTACCTGGCACTCAGGAGCCGAGATGAATATAGGCTCCATGCCGCCCTGGGCGTTCTTGGCCTCCTGTGCGAGGTAGAAGATGCCGGAGTTGGCACCCTTGCTCACCTTCCACTCCATGTCGAGGATGAAGTTCTTGAACTTATGCGCGAAGATGATGTCGCCGCCCTCGCCCTGACCGGCATTGAACTTCATGCAGCCGTCCTCAATAGTCCAGCGTGCGGGCACGTGTTCCTTGCCGTAGCCGCGCCAGCCATTGAACGTCTTTCCGTCAAAGATGCTGATGAATCCGTCCTTGTCCTTGGCGAGGTTTATGTTCTTGCTCTGCTCTCCCTGCACGCTTGTAGACACGCCGAGAGCCACTTCCTTGGCACCGCTGCATGACGACAGCGCGGCCATGCCGGCGAGGAATGCCAGTGAATAAACAATCTTTCTCATTTTTGATGTGTTCTGATTTTAGGCGCCAGGCCCGCGTAGGCCGCGCCATTGTCCGCATTATATATATGTGTACACACCGCTACGGAGCATGCCACCGTGGTGGATGCCGTGCGCTGCCACAGCGGACGGTGGGCAGACGCGGCGTGAGGGCATGCCGCTACGGGCATTACCGCCATTTAAAAACAAAACATTGTTGCCACAGGGCGGCACGGCCTTGCAGGCCATGCCGCCACCGGGCAATAATGTTGTCAGTATATGTCTGTGACTGATGTCATGCAGCAGTGTTATTTCGGCATGTCAGGCAGCTTCCAACCCTCGCGGTAGGTGTGCTTGATGAGCTCCTGAGAGAGCTGCAGAGCGTTCTGGGGCTCTGTCCATGTCTTGTTGAACGAGGGGTGGCCATTGTGTATGGTGAAGCCGTCCTTGATACAGGTCTTGACGGTCTCGTTCTCGCCGATGTTGGTGAAACGCATGTTCTCGCCGTCCCAGTCGAGCACCTTGTTGAGGCCCTGCAGACGGATTGCGAGTACACCCATTACCACCATCTCGTTGAAGGGGCCTGCCTCCGAGAAGTCAGAGTTACACTTCACGCGGTTCTTCGGGTTCTCCTTGCAAGCGCGTACCCAGTCCATCTCATGAGAGGTCTTCACGCGGCGTGCCACCTGGGGAGCGTTGGGCTTGCGCCCAGAGAGCAGCCATGGTTTCTGGCCGTAGCAGCCACAGATGAGAGTATCCTTCGTACCGTGGAAGATGGTGAGTCCGCCGCCGTCCTGCATGAGCTGCTTGCCCTGGGGGAAGCCGGCTGGACGGTCGGGCATCATGCCTCCGTCGTACCAGTGTACCTCAACCTCAGGCATGCCCACCTTGGCCATGTTGTCGCGTGCCGGGAACGTGAGCTTCACGTGCTGTGCCTGCGGAGCGCATGCGTTGAGCAGCAGAGTAGACGAGCCTTCCACGTGTGTGGGGTAGCCGAGGTGCAGTGCCTTGAAGGGCTGGTGCAGGATGTGGCAAGCCATGTCGCCCAGCGCGCCTGTACCGTAGTCCCACCATCCGCGCCAGTTCCAGGGCTGATAGAGGTGGCTGTATGGGTTGAGCTTGGCAGGGCCTGTGAAGAGATCCCAGTTGAGAGTGCTCGGTATCTCGTCTGCTTTCTCGGGAGCGTTGAGTCCCTGGGGCCAGATAGGACGGTCGGTGGCGCAGTCTACGCGTGTCACCTCACCGATCTCACCGTTCCATATCCAGTCGCACACGTCCTGTGTGCCGTCCCATGATGCGCCCTGGTTACCCATCTGTGTCACCACGCCTGTGCTCTTGGCGAGCTTGGTGAGCAGACGTGACTCATATACTGAGTGTGTAAGCGGCTTCTGGCAGTACACGTGCTTGCCCAGAGTCATGGCCTCTGCTGTGATGAGAGCGTGTGTGTGGTCGGCTGTGGCGATGATTACGCCGTCGATGCTCTTGGCCATCTCGTCATACATCTTGCGGTAGTCCCAGTAGCGCTTGGCCTTTGGGAACTCATCGAACACGCCCTTGGCGTACTCCCAGTTTACGTCGCAGAGAGCCACGATGTTCTCTGTGCCCTTCACTGCGTTGATGTTGGCATGGCCCATACCGCCGATACCTACCACGGCGATGTTCATCTTGTCCGACGGAGAGATGTGGCCGAAGCTCTTGCCAAGGACAGAACTCGGAGCGATGGTGAAGCCTGCTATGGCTGCTGCTCCTGTTTTAAGGAAGTCTCTTCTTGAAATGTTTGACATGACTTTATTTGTTTAAAGTTTATAAACTTGAGTGCCACGCTCAATTCATGATCCGTAAAGGCCAATGAGTCCAGGAAGCTATCAAAATTTATAAAGTTGTTAATAAATAAGTTTTTAATTATGTTGTAAGTTATTCTATCTATTGTTATCAGTGGGCGCGGCTGTCATTACTGGCGTGCGCGGCTGCCGTTATCAGCATGTGTGGATGCCGTTGCCGGCAGATGCGGCTGTCATTATCGGCAGACGCGGCGCGTATGTACGCGTCCGCTGGCCTGTGGGGGCCGCGCGTCGGTGCTTCGTGGGCCGTCGCGCGTGCCCTGGTGTGTGCCGTCAGTCGCGGCGGTGGAGCAGTCCGTAGCCGTTGGTCATGGTGCGGCGGCGCTCGCGTATCTGCTCAAGTGTCTGCTCGTCGCCTATTGACGGGAGCGTGTGCTTGCGGCTGTCCTCAAGGAATGTCCATGCGGCCTCGGAGGCTATGGCCGAGTCGCGCATCGTGGGCAGGTGCGGGTCGAGCTTGCCGCTCTCTATGCTGTCGGCGAAGCGGTCTACGAGCGCGTCTATGTTCTTGCCGCCGAACGGACGCTTGATGAGCTCCGTGCGTGTCACTCCGTGGAGGTCTACCTCAGCGGTCTTGAAGTCGTGGCGCATGCGCACGATGCCCTTGGTGCCTATGAGGTCGATGTAGGAGTTGTGTGTCTGGTCCTTGGAGAGCTGTCCGTAGACGAAGCCCTGCGTGATGTCGAACACCACTCCGTTCTCGAACGTGCCGTGGCACTGCACCCACCATGGGTCCTTGTAGTCCCACATGCGCATGCCCTGTGCGTGCCATGTGGCGTACTCTGAGCCGGCGTACCAGCGTGCTATGTCTACATAGTGCATGCCGCAGTCGTGGAAGCAGGGGCCCTCGTACTCGTGTCCCTCGCCGGGAGCCAGTCCCGGTGTCATGTGGCAGACGCGGATGATGGCCAGCTCGCCGAGCTCGCCGTCATTGATAAACTGCTTCATGGTGTGGTGGTACCACGAGTTGCGGAGGTAGAGGTTCACGGTGGAGAGTATGCCCGAGTGCTCGGTGATGTTCACCACGTCCCACTCGCGCTGCACGGTGTCGGCGATGGGCTTCTCCGATATGACGTGCTTGCCGTAGCGCACGGCCTTCTCTATCTGCTCCTTGCGGAAGTTGGCGAGCGTGCAGAGTGCCACCACCTGCACCG
Organism: Prevotella sp.; assembly: GCA_022775985.1. GTDB lineage: Bacteria > Bacteroidota > Bacteroidia > Bacteroidales > Bacteroidaceae > Prevotella. Next base: position 16,757 of record JALFIM010000146.1, on the reverse strand, counting down.
AGGGGTCCTCGAAGATGACCTGCTCGTCGGCCACCACCTTCGACTCGGGTGACTGTTTCTGGGCGTATGCTCTCGCTTCCTCATTCACGTCGCAGATGTATGCCACCTCGTAGCGGCCGCTCTGCTGCAGCATCTTGAGGTACTTGCCACCCATTCTGCCGAATCCTATGAGTCCGATCTTTATACGTGTTGCGCTCATTGTATATCGTTTTTATTATATTCTTTTCCTTTATACTTTGCTTAGATTGTGCCGGGGCCCGTCCACGCCATGCGCGTGCATGGGTGGCGGCGGTGTGCCCGGGCGTTATGTTGTGTTTTCGTCCCTTCGTGCAGGGTAGGCATCAGTGCGGCGCATGGTGCCGCGGCCGTTTTGGGGGTGTGCCTTACGGAGCGGTGCCGGGGTGCGGTCAGTCCGTCAGGTAGTCGCGGCCGGAGTCGTCGTCGTCAAGGCCGTCGTCCTCACCGGTGTCCTTGGGCGCGGGCTTCACGAGCAACGCGCTCATCTCCCACAGCACGTATATGGGCAGGAACACTGCCATGAGCGTGAATGGGTCGGCCGAGGGGGTGATGAATGCTGCCACCACGAGCAGCGCCACTATGGCGTGGCGGCGGTAGGTGGAGAAGAACTCCCTGTACAGCAGGCCGAGTTTCGAGAGCAGCATGGACACGAGGGGCAGCTCGAAGATTATGCCCATCATGAACACGAGCATCAGGAAGTTGCTCATATATGAGTCGAGCGACAACTGGTTGGTAATCTCGGGGCTGATCTGGTAGTTGTAGAGAAACCGCAGCGTGAGCGGAAACACCACCGAGTAGCCTACCACGCATCCCATGAAGAACATCACCGTGCCGAACACGAAGGTGAATCTCATGCTCTTGCGCTCGTTGGCATAGAGCGCGGGGCAGATAAACTTCCATATCTCGTATATGAGGTATGGGAAGGCCACGAGCACTGCGAACCACACCGACAGCGTCATGTGCAGGAAGAACTGCGACGACAGCTGTATGTTGATAATGTCTACGTGGAACGGCCTCTTGAGGTCGTCGGGCAGCATGGCGAGTGCCGACGCGCCCTTGCTCATCCACGTGTAGAGGAAGAAGTCGTTGCGGCTGGGGGCCATCACCACGTGCTCGAATATCCACGGTATGAATCCGAAGCCGCCGACAACAAGCACTGCGAGCACCACGAGCACCCTTATGAGCATCCACCTGAGGGCTTCCAGATGATTCCAGAACGTCATCTCGCCCTGTGCCTCTGCCTCATCGTGCTGCTGGTCTGCTGATAGCTCTGTCATTGTATGTGTCTTTTGTACGGCTCGTTATCACTCGGGTGTGTTGTCCTTCACCGTGGTCTGCTGCTTGGTGCCGGGCTCCTTGTTTATCTCCTCCTCTACCTCGTTGAGGCCTTTCTTGAAGTTGTTGACGCCCTTGCCGAGTCCACGCATAAGCTCAGGTATCTTCTTGCCTCCGAAGAGCAGCAGAATTACGAACACTATGACGAGAAGTTCAGGGGTGCCTATACCTCCTATGAGGAGCAATGATGAAATAGACATAATAATGTGTGTATTTTTTGTTAATATTGTTTACATCAAAGCACTGTCGCGTGCTATTTAGGCGAATGTGAGGTCAGTTGCAAGGGGTGTGTGCAGCACTGTCACGCATGCACTTGGCAACACCTTATCATAAAGCTTCTGTAAGTATCACGAATGCGCGTGGCATCCTTTTCTTCGCAAAGATAGAAAAGATATGTATGAGAGCCAAACATTTTCAGTATTATTTGCATTTTCGGCATGCGTTTTTAACATTCGTTAGTCTTTAGGCGGAGGCCGCGCACAGGCTTGCGCTGCCATACCGCCACGTCTGCCGCAGGGCGCGGGCCACCGTCACGGAGCATGACATACGCGTCTTGACGGCATCTGCGCGGCATACTCCGGCCATGCCGACAAGAATGCCGTGCGAAATGGGCCGAATCGCGCTGCGAAACGGCCCATTTCGCAAGGTAAAACGGCCCGTTTCGCAGCGCGATTCGGGCCGTTTCGCAACTCATTGAATACCAACCATATACCACTGCATTACCGAATAAGCGGAATGCAGGGCTTAGACGACATGAAAGACTGCCATTGCATCATGCCATGATTTCAGCCTGTCGCCATGCTACATCCGCTACGTGTGGCGTTGTCATGGGCCTATATATAATAATGTGTAGCCCACGCCACGCGGCCGTGCGACCGCAGCACAGCCGCGGTTGTGGCACGCGAGGCCAGCGCCTCACACCGTGCGTGTGCAACACCATGCACACTCACGCAGCGTGTGCAATATCAAATACTGGTCATGCGATTGACCTATATCTAACAAAACAGTATAAATTGATTAACACAACGCCATGTTTTCTTAACGCAAGTTAACTCACCCCCCCCGAAACAAAAATATGTTAATTTATTAAATGACGACATATTTTTTTAGTTTTTAAGTTTTCGTATCACGTATTTTTTACTTTCCTTTGCATTTGCTAAGAGAACATAAGACCAAATAACTATAACATCGTAAGGTAGACCGCCATTCTCATACCCAAACATTGAGGACTATAATCTACTCTGCGAGCTAAAACCATCCAGTATATGGAAAACGACAAATCTAAATGGGCGCCCCAACGACGCCACCTGATGCTGGCAGGAGCACTGTGCATAAGCATGATGCTGCCGCCGACAACAGCCTTTGCGGAAATCACTCCGCACGTTTCCAACTCACAGGCCGTAGCCCAGACTACGCGCACCGTCACCGGTACCGTGATTGACAAGACCACGGGCGAGGCCATCATCGGCGCAACCATCACTGTGAAGGGGACAAACATCAAAGCCGTCACCGACCTCGACGGTAAGTTCTCCATCAAACTTACAGGCAAGAAGCAGAACGTGCTCGAGGTGAGCTACATCGGATTCCGCACGGAAGAGGTAGACGTGGAGGGACAGGCCACCATAGAGATAAAGATAGAGCCGGGCGACGAGTCGCTGCAGGAGGTAGTAGTGGTAGGTGCCGGTACGCAGAAGAAGATAGCCATGACGGGAGCCATCACCACCATCAAGGGCTCCGACCTGAGGGCACCGTCGTCGTCGCTCACCACAAACCTCGCCGGTAAGTTCGCAGGTATCATCGCCACCACGGGCTCGGGCGAGCCGGGCACCGCGTCCAACTTCTACATCCGCGGCGTGGGTACGTTCGGAGGACGCGCCACTCCGCTCATCCTGCTCGACGATGTGGAGATTTCGTCCGGCGACCTCAACAACGTTCCGGCTGAGACCATCAAGAGCTTCACCCTGCTCAAGGACGCTTCGGCAACGGCAGTCTACGGTGTGCGCGGCGCCAACGGCGTGATGCTCATCACCACCAAGGAGGGTGCCGAGAACCAGAAGGCACGCGTCAACGTGACTCTCGAGACCACGTACCAGCACCCTACGAAGCACGTGAAGTTTGCCGACGGTGCCACATGGATGGAGACCTACAACGAGGCACTGAAGGCACGCACCGCGTCGGCCACCGACAGGTACACCGCCGACCAGATAACCAACACGCGCAACCACGTCAACCCCTACCTCTACCCCGACGTAGACTGGTATGACGTGCTCTTCAAGAGCGGCAACTGGAACCAGCGCGGCAACATCTCCGTATCGGGCGGCGGCACAAGGGCCACTTACTACATGAGCCTTCAGGTCAACCACGACACGGGTATCATCAACGCGCCGTCCAACTACGCCTACAACAACAACATCAACCGCATGTCGTACAACTTCCAGAACAACATCGGTTACAAGCTCACCAGGACCACGAAACTTGACCTGCGCATGAACGCGCAGATACGCAAGAAGACTGGTCCTACCAACTCCACGCAGGACATATTCTCACAGCTCTACAACGAGAACCCTATAATGTTCCCTGCCACATATCCCACGCCTGAGGGAGGCAACCACATATACTTCGGCAACGCCATCCTCACGGGCGACGCCCTGCGCACCAACCCGCTGGCATACATGCTCTCTGGCTACAACGAGTACAACGAGAACAAACTCAACATATCGCTCAACGTGAAGCAAGACCTCGACATGGTGACCAAGGGCCTGAACTTCTCGGCTCTCGTGAACTGGAACAACTGGTCGGCATCGTCGTACTACAAGACCATCAACCCGTACTACTACCGCGTGACTGACGGCTCGTGGACTCCCGACGACATGACCACCTACCAGCTCGAGCAGCTCGGACGGCCCGGCACCGACTTTGTGAACACCAGCGCCCTGAGCCGCGACGCCGACCAGACGTTCTACTTCGACGCACGACTCAACTACGGACGCACCTTCGGCAAGCACACCGTGGGCGGCATGCTCATGTACATGATGCGTGAGTACCGCAAGACGCAGCTCCCGAACCGCAACCAGGGCCTGTCAGGCCGATTCACTTACGACTTCGACAACCGCTACTGGGCTGAGTTCAACTTCGGCTACAACGGCACCGAGCGACTCGCCAAGGGCCACCGCTTCGAGTTCTTCCCAGCCATGTCATTGGGATGGGTGCCCTCACAGGAAGCCTTCTGGGAGCCGCTTCGCAACACCATCGACTACATGAAGATACGTGGTAGCTACGGACTCGTAGGCTCCGACGAGACTGGTACGAGCGCGGGCGCACCGCACTTCCTCTACTTCGACACCATCACACTGCACGGCGGCGGCTCCTACACCACCGGCCCGAGCCAGACTCTGAAGTGGAGCAAGAACGGCCCCGCAGTAGACGGATTCGCCGTAATGAACGCTACATGGGAGCGAGTGAAGAAACTCGACATCGGTGTAGACCTCTCGCTGTGGCACCAGCTCAACGTGACCTTCGACTACTTCCACGACCACCGCTACAACATCCTGCTCAAGCGTGCAGCATGGCCCTACCAGATGGGTTACTTCAACGGTGTGCCCTGGAGCAACATCGGACAGGCAGACAACTGGGGCTATGAGCTCAGCGTGAACTGGAAGAAGCAGGTGAACAAGGATCTCTACGTAGACCTCCGCGGCAACTTCACCTACACGCAGAACAAGTACAAGTACCTTGACGAGCCCAACTATCCCTACGTATGGCAGACTTCCACCGAGAAGCCTATCAGCCGCACCACTGGCTACATAGCCGAGGGGCTGTTCCAGAGCCAGGAGGAGATAGACAACTCACCGCGTCAGGATCTCGGTTCTACCGTGATGCCTGGTGATATCAAGTACCGCGACGTCAATGGCGACGGCGTAGTCAACAGTGAGGACCAGGTGATGATATCGCCCTACGGCTCCACTCCGCGCATACAGTACGGTCTCGGACTCAATGTCACATGGAAGAAGCTCGACGTAGGCGTGTTCTTCAACGGCTCCGCCAAGCGCACTCTCATGCTCTCGGGCATACGTCCGTTCGGTGAGAACAACAACAACCTTATGAAGTTCATCGCTGACGACCACTGGTCTGTAGACAATCCCAACCCCAACGCCGCTTACCCGCGCCTCGGACTCAACGACCAGCTCGTGTCAAACAACACCGTGTCCAGCACCTACTGGATGCGCAACGGCAACTTCATACGCTTCAAGACCCTCGAGATCGGCTACACCTTCCCGCACTGCCGCGCCTATTTCTCGGCCGACAACCTCGCGGTATGGAGCCCGTTCAAGCACTGGGATCCTGAGCTCTGGTGGAACAAATACCCGTTCTCACGCTCGTTCAACCTCGGACTGCAGATCAACATCTGATGAGCGTACTGAACATAATAGCCTAACCTAAAAGACATTACAAGATGAATACAATAATAAGCAATATATTCAAGGGCAGCATGGCAGTAGTTGCTGCGGCGATGCTGCTGTCCTCCTGCGACTACCTCAACGTGGCCCCGGAGAAAAGACAGACCCTCAACGACGCCCTCAAGACCAAGGAGGACGCCGACGGATGGGTGCAGTCGTGCTACAGCGCAGTGGGAGAAACCAACCCCACACAGTACACCAAGTACGAGTCGAGCACTGATGAGTTCGTACACCCCATGCTCTGGGGCGAGATGGGACAGAAAGTCTCATGGAACAACATATATCCCGGATGGGACGGCAACGGCTGGTGGTACAACCTCTACGGCTACATCGGACACGCACACCTGTTCCTCGAGCAGCTCAGGACGGCTCCCACGCCCGTCGGCATGACCGATGCCGACCGCGTGCGCTACGAGGCTGAGATAAAGTTCACCAAGGCTTACAACCACTTCCGCCTCATGAACCTCTACGGCCCGATACCCATCATGGACGAGATGCTCAGCCGCACCGCCCCGTCGAGCCAGTTCCCCGGCCGCTCTCACTATGACTACTGCACGGAGTACGTATGCCGTCTGCTCGACGAGGCAGCCAAAGACCTGCCCTACACCTACTCCCTCGATGCGTTCTACGGCCGCGCCAACGCCACCATCTGCGCCGCACTGAAGGCCCGTGCACTGCTCTACGATGCGTCACCGCTGTGGAACGGCTCGTTCCCGTACCCCAACTGGACCAACGAGAACTACGAGACCCCGGGCTACGGCAAGGCACTCGTAAGCACCACTTACGACAAGGCTAAGTGGCAGAAGGCCCTCCAGGCCAACCTCGAGGCCCTCGACATAGCCACGAAGAAGGGCGGACGCAAGCTCATGGACTTGCAGACGGCCAACGATATAGCCACCAACCAAAAGGTGCCCCTGCCATACGTACCCGGCGTGACCGAGGAGTATGAGCAGAACGAGGCCAATGCCGGCACCGACCGCTATGACGAGGAGCGTGCCAAGGAGCTGCGCACATTCCTTGAGCGTGTACGCATGCTGCGCTACATCTGCAACTCTGACGAGACACAGGGCAACACCGAGTTCATCTTCGGCACGTCAAGCCAGGACAACACGGCCTCCGAGCTGCCCTACCGCATGTACAAGCGCAGCGACGGACAGTGGTGGAACGGCTACAACGGCTGCAACCCCACGCTCTACACCGTGGAGCACTTCTACACCAAGAACGGCAAGCTGCCCGCCAACGACCCCAAGTTCGTGAGCGAGGACAACTGGCTGCTGTCGGCCAACGCGCAGGGCTACAACGTGAGCCGCGCCGACATCATAAACCTCAACGTGAACCGTGAGCCGCGCTTCTACGCCATGATATCGTTCGATGGCGACGACTACGGCTCGCTCATACGCGAGGGTAAGCCGCTGCGCATACAGCTCCGCAACAGCGACGAGCAGGGCTACGACCCCTCCTTCGCCGCACGCGACCTCAACCAGACGGGATACTTCACGCGCAAGTACGTGGCCCCGAACCTCCAGTTCATGGGCAACACCAACAACATAGACAACCGCTACTACCCGCGTCCTATCATCAGGCTCGCCGAACTCTACCTCAACATAGCCGAGTGCTACTGTGAACTGGGCGACACCGAGAACTCCCTGAAGTACCTCAACGTGATACGCGAGCGTGCAGGCATCCCCGCCCTCACCGCAGCCGACTGCGGCAAGGACATGACTCTGCGCGAGTGGATTCACAACGAGCGTTTCATAGAGTTCTACTTCGAGGGACAGCGCTACTACGACCTGCGCCGCTGGTGCGAGGCTCCGCAGCGTCTCGGCAAGACTGTCTACGGACTCGGTGCCTTCGGCAAGCGCAACCCCACGTTCGAGGAGTTCAACCGCAGGGTGAAGATAGACCAGCCGTTCCAGTGGGACAACCGCCTGTACCTCATGCCTATACCCCCGAAAGAGCTGTACAGCAACCCGCAGCTCGTGCAGGCTCCTGGCTATTAATCACCAAGAACACATATTCGCAACGCATAAAATATGAAAGTCATGAAAAAATATATAAGCATCATCGGATGCGCACTGGGCCTGCTGGGACTCGCCTCGTGCAGCAACTCCGAGTATGATTTCGACCACCTGTTCCCCGGTGAGTACCACAAGGTGTTCTACATCAACAACGCCGCCGACCAGGGTTACATCATCTACGACGTGGATGAGGAACATGCTGACACCATACAGCTCTTCAAGGCCGGCAGCCATCCGCAGCTCGAGGCCGACGCCACGTTCGAGCAGTGCAACCAGAAGGAGCTCGACTCACTGCACAAGGACTACACCATCCTTCCGGCCAACTGCTACTCACTGGAGAAAACCACTCACTTCGCTCCCAACGTGCGGTATGCCAAGATACCGGTGAAGTTCAATCTCGCCGCCGTAAAGGCATTCCTCGCCAGCCAGACCGATGACAAGCCCGTGGCACTCTCGCTCAAGCTCGTGAGCGAGAACGCCAGTGTCAACTCCGAGAAGATGTGGTTCTTCCGCGAGGTGACGGTGGAGCAGCCGCGCGTAGACTTCACGCCGGCAACCATCAACGCGTCATTCTGCGACACGGAGCTCACCATCACCAACCAGTTGTCCATAAACAACAAGTGGGACTTCACCTGCGACCTCTCCACGGCCAGTGCCGAAGCCGACGTGGCCGCATACAACACCGAGCACATGACATCGTACAAGCTGCTGCCGCAGACTGCCTACAAGCTCTCCGCCAGCAAGCTGACATTCGCCAAGGGCACACGCGAGGTGGCCACGAAGCTCACTCTCGACGCCTCGAGCCTCAGCCTCAACGACACCTACCTGCTGCCCGTGCGCATGGCCAACTGCTCGATAAACGGCTTCAACGTAAGCACGTCGGTGCTCTACGTAGTGGTAGACCCGAAGGTGAACATCACCCTTGACATGCTGTCGAGCCCATGTACACAGACCGACGACGGTGCTGCCCTGCCTGGACTCATAGACAACAACCCCAAGACCTTCTGGCACTCTGTATGGAAGACCAACTACCTCAACGCCGAGTACGGACACTACTTCCAGGTAGACCTGAAGAATACGATGCGCAAGCAGCTCTACTTCGACTACTACACACGCGACTACAACCCCGTATGCCCGACCGAGATAGGTATCTTCGTGAGCACCGACGGCAACACATGGAAGGAACTTGTGCACCTCACCAAGGACGGCAACAACCTCCCAGGCACCAGCTCTATGTGGACATCGCCCGTCTACGACCTGCCGTTCGATGTCAACCACGTGCGCTTCTGCATCTTCCGCAGCAACAACGGCCGCACTGGTGTAGACAACGGAGCATGCGCAGCAGTGACAGGATTCGACCTCTGGGGCAAGTAATCTGACCCGAAACCATACGGCCTGAGCATCAGGCCTACTGTCGGGGCGCGACATGATATGCCGCGCCCCGATTCGTTTTACGGCTGTGGCGGAGCCGCTGATGGCATAGGGAGATGCCACATGCAGTAAAGAACTCGCCGCATGAAGCAATAGAATCCGCCACACACAGCAAGAAGATTCCGCCACATGCAGCAAAAAGACATAGCGCACGGCAAAAAACGCGGCCCACGGTGTAACACATACGGCCGTTTCAGCGTCTTGCAATAAGTACGATAAAGCCCTTTACTATTATCCTTACACCACTACCATTCACCCGTAAAATCACTCAACAATCATCATTTATAACTTAAAACATATTCTTATTATGAACATCAAACCATTGTCGCTCCTGCTCATCATGCTGACGTGCTTCTTCAGCGGAGTGAGGGCCGACGTAGGAGACGAGCTCATCTCCACCCGCAACACATCACTGCTGCTCCTCGCACGCACCGGCGAGCCACTGAAGATAGCCTACTACGGAGCACGCATATCGCAGATAGAGGGCAGCCAGTTGTGGTGGGCCGGCGACTCATACAACCGCCACGCCTACCCCACGTTCAATGACAACTGCTCCGGCGAGAGCGCCATCATGGTGCAGCATGCCGACGGACAGGTAATGCTCGACCTCGCAGTGCAGAAAGTGGAGCGCAAGGCCGTGGACGGCGGCGAGCTCGTCACCATCAGCACCAAGGACAAGGCAAAGCCCTTCTACGTGGACGTGTGCTACCGCTCGTACACCGATGCCGACATGATAGAGACCTGGACGGAGATACGCCATGGCGAGAAGAAGGACGTAGTGCTCAAGCAGTTCGCCTCGGGCTACCTCCCAATGCGCGGCAGCGACGCGTGGCTGACGGAGTTTCACGGCCAGTGGGGCAACGAGATGAACCTCTTTGAGAGCCAGCTCAAGCCCGGCACCGTGGTGGTGAAAGACCACGACGGCGTGCGCAACGGCTTCTCCTCGCACGGCGAGGTGATGGTATCGCTCGACGGCAAGGCCCGCGAGAACGACGGACGGGTGATAGGCGCGGCCGTATGTTGGAGCGGCAACTACAAGCTGCAGTTCACCACCGAGACAAGCCACAACACCCTGCACCACCTCATAGCCGGCATCGATGAGGCAGGCTCCGACTACCGCCTCGCCCCCGGCACCACATTCCGCACGCCCGAGCTTGCTATCACTTACTCGGCAGAGGGCAAGGGCGGCGTGACGCGCAACTTCCACAACTGGGCACGGCACTACAAGCTGCACAACGGCACCGCCGTGCGCGACGTGCTCCTCAACTCATGGGAGGGCGTGTACCTCGACATCACCGAGGACAAGATGCATAAGATGATGGAAGGCGTGAAGCAGCTCGGCGGCGAGCTGTTCGTAATGGACGACGGATGGTTCGCAAGCGAGAAGTACAACCGCGACCGCGACAACGCAGCCTTAGGCGACTGGTACACAGACAAGCGCAAGCTGCCCAACGGCATCGGCGGACTCATAGACGTGGCCAAGCAGAACGGTCTGAAGTTCGGTATATGGATAGAGCCCGAGATGGGCAACTGGAAGTCGAGTGACCTGTGGGAGAAGCACCCCGACTGGTTCCTCCAGTACTCCGGCTACGACATACGCCTGGGCCGCGGAGGCACACAGGCCACCCTCGACCTCTGCAACCCCAAGGTGCAGGACTTCATCTTCGGCATCGTAGACAAGCTGATGACCGACAATCCCGAGATATACTACATCAAGTGGGACGCCAACGCCAACATCGCCAACTACGGTTCGCCCTACCTCGGCAAGGACCGCCAGTCGCAGATATACGTAGACTACCACTTCGGTCTGCGCAAGGTGCTCGAGCGCATACGCGCCAAGTACCCGAAGCTCGTCATCCAGGCATGCGCCAGCGGAGGCGGACGCGTGACCTATGGCGTGCTCCCCTACTTCGATGAGTTCTGGACCAGCGACGACACCGATGCCCTCCAGCGCGTGTTCATACAGTGGGGCACGTCGCACTTCTTCCCCTCATGCGCCATGGCAGCGCACGTGAGCGCGTCGCCCAACCACCAGACAGGCCGCCGCATACCGCTGAAGTACCGCTTCGACGTGGCCATGTCGGGCCGTCTGGGCGTGGAGATGAAGCCGTCAGACTTCAACGCCGACGAGCTGAAGTTCGCACAGCAGGCCGTCAATGACTACAAGCGTCTGCGCGACGTGATACAGCAGGGCGACCTCTACCGACTGCTCTCGCCATACGAGGGCGACGGCATGGCAGCGTCACTGATGTATGTCAGCCCCGACAAGCAGAAGGCTGTGTTCTACGCCTATAAGCTGAAGCACTTCGTCGGACACGACGTGCCGCGCATATACCTCAAGGGTCTCGACCCCGACAAGCGCTACCGTCTGCACGAGATAAACAAGGCCGACGACGGCATGAAGTACGCCGAGGGCCTCGTGGTCACCGGCCGCGTGCTCATGGAGGGCGGACTCGACGCGCACCTGGGCCACGAGTACTCGAGCCGCATGTTCGAGCTCACCGCCGAGTAAGGTACACACCGTGAGGGGCACAGCCCCACTCACGCCACGCGAGGGCACGCCGCACAGCCACTTATGGCACGGCATGCCCTCGCTTCTTATCATCACCGATGCGCACCGCGCCCGGCACGCATCACACAACCACTCCCACACCATGACAGTAATATTCGACTTCGGCGGCGTGCTCGTAGACTGGAACCAGCGCTACTACTACCGCCAGTACTTCAACGACGACGAGCGCATGGAGTACTTCCTCTCCCATGTGCTCACCAACGAATGGAATCTCGAGAACGACCGCGGCCGTCCGTACTCCGAGGGCGTGCGCCTGCTGTGCGCACAGTACCCCGAGTGGCGCGAGGCCATAGAGGCTTTCCCCACTCACTGGCCCGAGATGCTGCATGCCGCCAAGCCCGAGGGCGTGGCGCTGCTGCGCGAGCTCAAGGCCAAGGGCTACAAGCTCTACGGCCTCACCAACTGGTCGGCCGAGAACATAGGCATAGCCTACGGGCGGTACGACTTCTTCAGCCTGTTCGACGGCATAGTGGTGTCGGGCATAGAGAGGCAGGTGAAGCCCGAGCCACAGATTTACCACACGCTCCTCGACCGCTACAACCTGCAGGCAGACGACTGCGTATTCATCGACGACAATGCCGCCAACATAGCCACGGCATGCCGCCTCGGCATACACGGCGTGCTCTACGACGACATACACAACGTGCGTGCACAGCTCCGCCAGCTCCTCGGCGACGACATATAACGCCCGTGCCGACGGCCACGCGCCACGGTCTGATGCCATGCGCAAGCATGACCGGAATCATGGCCACGCCCGATAAAATAATAAGGAGAAACCATCAAGAAAAACAGCACAAGCCGCGTGCATTTGCGAAACGGCCCGTTTCGCGCTGCGATTCGGCCCATATCACAACGCAAAACGGCCCATTTCGCAATGCGAAATGGGCCGTTTTGTAATACATTGTATATCAGCGTGCTACGACATGCGGACTCACCGTCCGTCTGCCGCAGCACGTACTCATCACTTCTTCTTGGTCACAGCCTTGCGTGCAGTGGCCTTCTTGGCAGGAGCTTTCTTAGCTGCCGCCTTGGCGGCCGGCGCTGCTGCGGCGTCAGCCTTGGGGGCTGCGGCAGGCTCTGCGGCCTTGGTCTCCGACTTCACCAGCTCTACGGTGAAGATAAGCGTGGAGTAAGGCTTGATGGGGCCGCCAGAGTTGCGTGAGCCATAGGCCAGCTCCTGCGGTATGTAGAGCTCCCACTTGCTGCCAACGGGCATCATGCAGAGTGCCTCGCGCCATCCCTTGATGACCTGCGACGGACGGAAGTCGGTGGTCTGCGGGTTGCGCTTGTAGCTGCTGTCGAACTCGGTGCCGTCGATGAGCTTGCCCTCATACTTCACCGTGACGGTGCTCTGCTCCGTAGGTATCTCGCCCTTGCCCTCGGTGATGACCTTGTACTGCAGTCCGCTGGGCAGCGTCTTCACGCCCTCTTTAGTGGCGTTGTCCTTCAGCCACTGCTCGTTCTGGCTCTTCCATGCGGCGTTGCGCTTCTCCTCATCGGCCTTGCGCGTGGTCTGGAACAGGTCTGTGGCCTTGGCTACTGTCATCACGGTGGTATCGCCACTGACGGCGGCTATGAATCCCTCGTGGGCCTTCAGCGCGTCGATGGTGTGCTCACTGCCCTCAAACTGCTTGCTCACGTTGGGCAGCATGCGGTTGATGACCATCTGTGCTATCTGCGTTCCTGCGGAGCGTGCGGTGAACTTGGGGTCGGCGGCGAGGCTCATGGCCTCGCGGTAGCCGCTGATGAAGTCGGCCATATAGGCGGTGTCTACCTTGTACTCCTTCACGATGAAGTCCATAAGACCACGTGTGAGCATCTGTCCTGCGGCGTAGCTCAGCGTGTCTGAGGCCGACTGCAGTACTACGGGCTGTGCCTTGGGCTCAGCCTCCTTTTTCTTCTTCTTGCCGGGAGCGGCCAGAAGGGTGGTGCTGGCCACCACTACGGCGGCGAGCATGATAATCTTCTTCATTGCTTATTGATTTTTATTGATTTCGCCACGGGGCCTGGCCGCCGTGGCATAGTGTGCTTATGAATTGACTTTAGGCATGCCGCCGCGTACCGACGTGTGCGCCGCCGCGTGCCGTGCCTATCACATAAAGGGCGATCCGTGAGGACCGCCCCTTGCCGCTATGGTCGGTGCTGCCCACGGGCAGCCGCCGTATGTCACTTTATGTTGACGAGCTCGAGCTTGAAGATAAGCGTAGAGAAGGGCTTTATCTCGCCGGCCTCACGCTCGCCGTAGGCCAGGTTCTGCGGGATGTATATCTCCCATACAGAGCCGACAGGCATGCGCACGAGGGCCTCTGTCATGCCCTTTATCACCTGGTTGGCACGCATCTCGGCGGCCTTGCCGCGCTTGTAGCTGCTGTCGAACACCTTGCCGTCGATGGTGCGGCCCTCATAGTTGACCTCCACCAGTGACGTGTCCTTGGGCAGTGCGCCCTTGCCTTCGGTGATGACCTTGTACTGCAGTCCGCTGGGCAGGGTCTTCACGCCGGCCTTCTTGGCGTTGGCCTTGAGGAACTTCTCGCCTGCGGCCTTGTTGGCGCCGTAGGTCTTCTCCATGTTCTTGGTCTTTATCTCCATGGCCTTGAACTGCGCCACGCGCTGAGCCTGGTCGAGAGTCATCAGGCCTTTCTTGCCGGTGGCGCCCGTTACGAATCCTGCCATGAAGTTCTTCAGTGAGATGGTCTTGGTGGAGTCGTCACCGAATATCTCGCTGTTGATACCCTTTATCATGCGGTTGGATATCTGCTGGCCGATGTTGATGCCTGCGTAGTAGGCGGCCTTCTTCTTGTCGTCGCCGGCGTTGGCACCGTCGTTGAGACCCTTCACGAACGCGTCAATGTACGTGGTGTCTATTTCCATCTGTGCGAGATACTCACGCAGACCCTGGGTCTGTGAGAGTCCCATGGCGTAGCTCATGGTGTCTACGTCGTCTTTGAGGTTGGGCTTGGGTGTGGAGTTGCCGCATGACGTGCTCATGCTGGCCACTGTTACAGCCATCATGGCTGCGATAAACAATTTTTTCATTTCCTTATAATGTGATTTTGATGTTTCGTAGTGTTGTGCGCCGGCACCGGCCGGCGTGCCGCCGTGTCACTTCACCTCTATGAGCTCTACGTCGAAGATGAGTGCTGCGAACGGGGGTATGGACTGTCCTGCGCCATGCTCACCGTAGCCGAGGCTGTAAGGTATGAAGAAGCGGTACTTGGCTCCCTCCTGCATGAGCTGCAGACCCTCCGTCCAACCGGCTATAACACCGTTGAGCGGGAACGTGGCAGGCTCGCCGCGCTGTATGGAGCTGTCGAAGAGCGTGCCGTCTATGAGCATGCCCTCGTAGTGGCACTTCACGCTGTCGGTGGCTTTCGGCTTGCGGCCGTTGCCCTCCTTGAGCACCTGATACTGCAGACCGCTGGGCAGTGTCACCACGCCCTCTTTCTTGGCGTTGTCGGCAAGGTACTTCTCACCGGCCTCCTTCACGGCCTTGTGCTGCTCGGCGGCTGCTGCACGCTGCCGCTCCTCCTGCTCCTTGAAAAAGTTTCCTACTATTGTCTGCGCCTCAGACTCTGCCACTTTCAGCTCCGCGCCTGCTATGACATCCTTTATAGCCTGTGCGAAGTCGTCGATATTGAGGCTGTCTGCGCCCATACTGTGGAGCTGACGGCCTATGCCGAGTCCTAAAGCGTAACTGAGTTTGTCCATAAAAGTAATATGTTAAATGAAATTTTCTGTCATGCCTCGCACGTCATGGCACTGCGGCTGGTGTGAGGCATGTGTTCTTTTTGCGTGCAAAAATAGTGATTTTTCCTGAATGTGTGGTACTGAATATTCAAAAAAACATTATTTTTGCATATATTAATATGTAAACAACTTACAGTATGAGTAATTTAGTGTTTTTGACAGGGGCTGGCATGTCGGTGGAGAGCGGGTTCAAGACGTTTCGCGGCAACGACGGCCTGTGGGAGAACTATCCCGTGGACAAGGTGGCATCGCATGAGGGTTGGCTCGCCGACCCCGACCTCGTGACGCGGTTCTACAACATGCTGCGCAAGAAGCTCTATGCCGCGCAGCCCAACGAGGGGCACCTGCTGATACACGACCTCGAGCGCCGCTACGATGTGACGGTCATCACCCAGAACGTGGACAACCTGCATGAGAAGGCCGGCTCGGCCCATGTCATACACCTGCACGGTGAGCTCACGAAGGTATGCTCGAGCCGCAACCCCGACGACCCGCGCTACATCCGCGACCTGCCGGCCGATGACTGCGAGGTGAAGCCGGGCACCATGGCCGGCGACGGCTCACTGCTGCGCCCGTACATCGTGTTCTTCGGCGAGAGCGTGCCCATGATATCGGTGGCGGCGGAGCAGGTTATGAAGGCCGATGTGTTCGTCATCATCGGCACGTCGCTCAACGTATATCCTGCGGCAGGGCTCGTGCAGTACGTGCGTCCCAGCGTTCCCGTATACCTCATCGACCCTGAGCCTGTGGTGGGCAGTGGCATAAGGGGCGTAAGGCACATACAGGCAGGAGCCAGCGAGGGCATGCGGCAGCTCGTGAAGGAACTCGAATCTGTCGGGTGAGCCGCGTGGATGACCATCATGCTGAATGACAAAAGGCAGTTCCACGTGCCGTAGTGGCACGACAGGAACTGCCTTTATGCTTTGATTGCTAACATAAAAAGTGGTATAACCCATAAACGACTTCGCGCCCATAGTCTCACGACCGGAACGCGAAATTATTTACAAAAAAAGTTAAACTTAACACATTTACGCTGAGTCTACTGGCTTCACAGCTCTCAAAACAGGCATGTGCTACTATTATCTAATCCTTAACGATTCGTTGTCATTGGCTTCGTGCCCTATCTCCGACGCTCTGCCGCACTGGCGGCGGTGCGCCGACCGGCAGTCGGCAGTGGTG
>JALFIM010000145.1 GCA_022775985.1 Prevotella sp. | reverse complement strand
CAGCGGCGGTCGTTGTACAGCCGCTCGGCCAGTCTGCGGCCGCGACGCCCCATCTCACGGGCCTCATCGGGATGACTGCTGATGTAGCTTATGGCACGCTCCCACCCCTCCACGTCGTAGTACGGCACGGAGATACCGCAGCCCTCGGCATCGAGGTCGACAGGTATCTGCGGATTGCGGCTGCACACCATGGGCAGGCCAAGGGCCAGTGCCTCCACCACGGTGGTCAGGCCCACCGTGTACTTGGTGCGCTCGCAGCATATCACCACGCACTCCGCGCGGTTCACCTTCAGGCTCAGCTCGTAGGGTATGAGCCGTTCGGTGAAGTGTAGTCGCACGTTTGGCTCCATCGCCAGCTTGCTGAACACCGACTCATAGCACACTCCTCCGATGTCGCGCCCCACGTATATGTCGAGGTCAGCGCCAGCCTTGTTGAATGCCTCCACCAGCGTGGGCATGTCGCGCAGCTCCTTCCCCGTAGACACGAAGCCATGCCGGTGGCCGTCGCCGCCGTCCATCACGCGGTCGTAGAAGTCGAGGTCGGCACCCCAGTGGCCCAGCACCATGCGGCCGGGACGCGCCTTGGGCGAGCGCAGCGAGTCGTCTATGAGTTTCTGTGAGAAGAAGAACATACGGTCGAAGCCCCGGTAGAACACGCGGCCGAGCCACTCCCGCCACTTGCTCCGTGGCGTGACGATGGGCTGGTGGTGCCATATTATCACCGGCTTGCGGTACAGGCCGAGGGCACGAAGCAGCACTATGAGCTCCAGTCCGCGGTAGTGCGTGGCGTATATGGCGTCGAAGTGCTCGCGGCATGTGAGCACCTGCCAGGCGTTGCGCAGCATCATCCGCCAACGGGGGAGGCCGATGCGGGCCTTGTGCCACACCACGCCTATGCCGTAGTCGGGCAGCCGCGTGGCACCGTAGAGGTAGTGCGAGGGGAACTCGCCGTCGGCCATGCGGCGCAATATGTACTGTATGTCCTGAGTGTGGTAGAAATATACTTTCATCACCGCAAATTTAATGCTTTTTCTTTGATTATTTATCAATAAACCGTAATTTTGCAGCCATTAAGCAGCACTACCTGCCCTCACGCCAGGCACCGCACGGACGGTGTGGCGCGGCTGTTGGTACCGCCGTGCTGCGCTCACTCCATAGATAAATCGTCACGACATGTCGGAAACGCTGAAGGAAAAGACCGCCAAGGGATTGTTTTGGGGAGGGATGAACAACATCGTCCAGCAAGTGGTGGGATTGGTGTTCGGCATCATCCTCGGCCGTCTGCTGTCGCCCTCCGACTACGGCATGATGGCCATTATCAGCGTGTTCTCGCTCGTGGCCACCGCGCTGCAGGACAGCGGCTTCAAGGTGGCCCTCACCAACCTGCGCGAGCCGCGCCACGACGACTACAACTCCGTGTTCTGGTTCAACATCATAGTGGGCGCCGCGATGTACGCCCTGCTCTTCGTGTCGGCGCCGCTCATCGGCCGCTACTACGACACGCCCGAGGTGGTGCCGCTGTGCCGCTACGCCTTCCTGAGCATAGTGATGGCGTCGCTCGGCACGGCGCAGTCGGCATGGCTCTTCAAGAACCTCCGTGCCAAGCAGCAGGCCAAGGCATCCATGGCGGCGGTGCTCGTGTCGAGCTGCGTGGGCGCGGGCATGGCCTTCGGCGGCATGGCCTACTGGTCGCTCGCCACACAGGGACTCGTGTACGTGGGCCTCAACGTGCTGCTGCAGTGGCACTACTCGCCGTGGCGGCCGTCGGTGCGGCACATCACCTTCGCCCCCGTGCGGAGCATGTTCCGCTTCTCGTGCAAGATACTCGCTACCACCATCACCACGCACATCAACAACAACGTGCTCAACATACTGCTCGGGCACTACTTCTCCACGCGCGATGCGGGCAACTACAACCAGGCTTACCAGTGGAATTTCAAGTGCTTCTCGCTGGTACAGAACATGGTGTCGCAGGTGGCACAGCCCATGCTCGTAGACCTGCGCGGCGATGCCGACCGCCAGACGCGTGCCTTCCGCAAGCTCATGCGCTTCACGTCGTTCATCTCATTCCCGCTGCTCCTCGGCTTCGGACTGGTGGCGCATGAGTTCATAGTGCTCGCCATCACCGACAAGTGGGCGGAGAGCGCACGGCTCATACAGATGCTGTGCGTAAGCGGAGCGTTCATGCCGCTGTCCACACTCCTGTCCAACTACATCGTGAGCCGCGGACAGTCAGGCACGTACTTCCGCGCCACGGCTACGCTCGGGGTGCTCTCCGTGGTGCTCATGGTGGCCATGTCGCCGCTCGGCATACGCTCCATGGTGGCGGCATACGTGGCCCTCAACGTGGCGTGGACGCTCGTGTGGCAGCGGCTCGTGGCACGTCTGTCGGGCTACCGTCTGCGCGAGTTCGCCGCCGACGTGCTGCCCTTCGGCCTCGCCGCCGCCGCCACCACCGCGCTCACACACATCATCACCGCCGCCATAGCGCCGCTGTGGCTGCTGCTGTGTACGCGCATAGTGGTGGCCGCCGTGCTCTACTACGCCGTGATGCGCGTGGCACGCGTGGCCATACTCAGCGAGTGCGTGGCCTTCGTGCGCGGCAAACTGCTCCATCGCTGACCACTGACAGGACGCTGTGGCACACCGCCAATCAAACCATACAGACAATACAACGATTATGAGACGCAAATATACTCCTGACGA
>JALFIM010000104.1 GCA_022775985.1 Prevotella sp. | reverse complement strand
CCAAGAGGCTTGAAAATATCAATTATGCGAAACAACACAAAGCCAATGGTCGCAAGGGTGACTGAGATCGCTGCCGAACCATCTACACAGACAGCCCCCAACGTTGCCACCCATGTCCCGAAAAACTCATCTATAACAACTGCCCTTGGGTCATCTCCCCAAAACTTCTCCATCACGTTGCTTGTCCATACACCTATCAACAATGAGCTTATTATCAACAACACCGTAGCGACAAACAAGCCCGTTGGAGATAAAACAAAATAAAGCCCTATCCAAATGAGCAATGCCAAAAATGCCCCTGCCGTACCAGGAGCCATAGGAACGAATCCTGTACCCAGACCTGTTGAAATAATCACATGAAGCCATGGGGCTTCACCCAATTGTCTATTATTGTTATTACTCATTATTTCCCGAAAATTGACTTTAATATCATTTTACCTATTTTCTGTTCCAATCCTGCTTTAGAAGTTGGAATACCTGTCTCCCGTGCAAATTTCCGCTTAGCCTGTGTTATACCCAAAGCGCGGTTTAAAGAAAAACTCACTCCTGGAATTCTGATTTTTGACATAACAATATATTTCTACATTAAATCCTTTTCATACGTCTTTTAAATATATAAGGATAGGGTTGCGTCTCTTAAAAGAATAACGCAACCCTATTGATTTTATTTTATAATCTCTTCAGTAAGTTCCATATCTCACGCACCCAAAGGACAAGTGAGGAGCCTACGATAATTATAACCCAGTCTGTCAGTCTCAAGCCTGTAACATTGAAGAACTGCTGCAAGCCAGGTATCTCCACCATTGCTATCTGGCCAACAAGGATGATTGTCGCGATAATAAGCAAACCTTTGCATCCCTTGAAATGAAGCGCACTCCTGCCTGTCTCGAATGCACGGGCGCAGAACAGATAGAAGAAATGCGTCATTACAAATATGGTGAAGAACAGGGTAAGCTCATACGGTGTAAGCCCATCAGCCATACCCACATGCACATGCAGCAAATCGGTAAGCTGTGTAATGTCTGAATGCTCAAACACATAGAGCAGAGCCAGCAGCAACACGAAGAAGAAGCCGCCCACACCAAGGATATTCTGGTACATAGCCTTGTTCAGAATAAAGGCATTACGGTCGCGCGGCTTATCCTTCATAACACTCTCCGATGGAGGCAACGAGGCCAATGCCATCGCAGCGAATGTGTCCATGATAAGGTTCACCCAAAGCATCTGGGTAACGGTAAGCGGACTCTCCTCACCCATGAAGGCACCGAAGAGAACTATAAAGCAAGCTGCCACGTTCACCGTCAGTTGGAAGAGCAGGAAACGCTGTATATTCTGATAGAGCGAGCGTCCCCACATAACAGCCTTGCCTATACTACTGAACGAGTTGTCCAGAATCGTTATGTCGGAAGCCTCCTTGGCAACAGATGTTCCGTCGCCCATAGACAGACCCACATGAGCTGCCTTCAGGGCAGGTGCATCGTTGGTACCGTCGCCTGTCACGGCTACGACCTGGTTCTTTCGCTGCAAAGCCTCAACCAAGCGTTTCTTGTCCATAGGACGGGCACGGGAAATAATCTTCAAGTCCATAACACGCTTGTCAAGCTCATCGTCTGTAAGAGCGGCAAACTCGGGGCCTGTTATCATGTTCCTGTCGCCATCCGTTGTCGTCCAGAGTCCTATCTGTCGGCCTATCTCTTGGGCGGTACCCGGAGTATCACCGGTAACAATCTTCACGTTAATACCGGCATTTACACACTCCGCCACGGCAGCAGGCACCTCCTTGCGTACAGGGTCGCTGATGGCTACAACACCCATAAAAGTAAGGTTGTCTGCCACAAGTTTGCCGTCCTCAAACACAGTTTCTTTTCCGTCAAGTACTTGATAGGCAAAGCCGAGAGTACGCATGGCTTGATTCTGGTAACCAACAAGTTGCTTGTCTATTTCCTCCTGCCGTACATTGCCTTCTATTTTATTGCAAAGCTGCTCACTATCTCTGGAGCACCCTTCACATAAAGAATGGGCTTGCCATCAAAAACAGACGATTTCACTACTGTAGCCATATACTTACACTCGGTAGAGAACGGTAACTCCTCCAACACCTCAGCCTTCTCACGAAGGTCAAGATAATCTACGCCCAAACTGTTAAGCCAAAGAAGCAAGGCACCTTCTGTAGGATTGCCCAACACCTTTATGGCTTTAGCGTCGGAGAAATCGAGCGAAGCAGTAGAGTTGACGGCAATGCCCTCCTCTATCAGTTTGCTCTCTCGGCTTTCGCCCAATGTCTGTGCTTTAAGACCATAGAACTTGGTGTCATGTACCTGCATCTGGTTCTGCGTAAGCGTACCAGTCTTGTCTGTACAGATAACGGTCGTGGCCCCCATTGTCTCGCAAGCGTGCATTTTGCGCACAAGGTTGTTGGTTTTCATCATGCGAGTCATGCTGTAGGCAAGACTAAGCGTGACAGCCATGGGCAAGCCCTCAGGTACTGCAACAACGACAAGGGTCACGGCTATCATCAGTGTGTCCAGTGTGTAAGTGATAAGCTTGGCTATCTGCTCACTGGGCAACAAAGTGTCATGGAAATAAACTACCATTCCCATAAGTATAACGAAATAGCCTATAATAGATGGGACGACAGCCTTCCAACTCCAATCATCAAACTTCTTGATGACCATCCAAAAGAAGATTGCCGTAGGAATGGCCAAAGTCCAAACGATGGGAGTCCAACTGAAGAATACCATGAGTTTGAGCACGATGATGAGGGCGGCAAATATATAGCTCAACTTGGTTATCAAGTCGGCCAGACCATCCAACTGCTCATTGAGCGGAGTGCGCACACTGTCATCTATCTGTGCCGCCTCAAACACCTTTCCGTTCTCGGTATTGTCGCCCACGGCGAGCACCTTGAATATACCATGCCCCTCCATCACCTTGGTACCACGCATTACATGGTTGGATGGAAACGTAGCGTCCTTATCGAACTCCTGCTCATGTATGGTCTTGTGACATATCGGCTCACCAGTAAGCGATGATTCATCAACATTCAGCGTCACTGCCTCTATAAGTTCGCCGTCGGCAGGTATCTCCTCACCCGTGTTCAGAACAACGATGTCGCCTACCACTACGTCTTTCTTCATTATTGATGTAGTATTACCGTTGCGTATAACCTCAACAATTTCGTCGTCGTTGACCTGATTGAGTACTGAGAACTGCTTGTCGGCCTTCAGTTCGAAGATAAAGGCTATACCCGTGGCGAGCAATATAGCCACAAAGATGCCCACTGGCTCGAAAAATGTCTCGGCACCTTCGCCCAATCCCCAATACTCATAGCAGGAGATGCCTACGGACAGGATTCCTGCTATCATGAGTATTATAATCAGTGGGTCGCTGAACTTCTCCAAGAACTGTCTCCATAGAGGTTCCTTCTCTGGCGGTGTTAGCACGTTGGCACCATACTTACTACGGCTTTCGAGCACCTGGGCATCGGTCAAGCCTAACAAATGATTTCCTTGTTTCATTATATCTAAATTTTTACCAAAATGCTTGCTAAGATAATACCATGCACTAAAGAGTACACCATCGGGTATTGTTTCCATTTTACAATAAGCGCCATCGGGAGGCCCGGAATGAAAGAAATAACATATAGCCCTAAATTCACCTTTCACCATTACAAACCCAGTCAGGCATACCCATGTATAGCCTTCTTCTATATTCTTGTCAAACGGGCATCCCCATGAGTCCTTTGCCTTCCAGAACAAAGGAATATTCCCAAAATCCAGACTGGTCTCTTTCCATTTTGTATAGCCTTCGCTGCAAAGCAGCTCATTGCACTCATCGCCCGATGAAGAATACCACCGTCGTATTTCATCAATAACGTAATCTCTTCCCATAAACGCTTTTGTTACATACTACACTATTGTAAGCCAAACTCGCATGAATGACGTTTAATATATCCGCGCTTTCCTTATTTCACTTTCTGACGATATGTTATTTTCAGCACCTTATTGTCATTGTCTATCTCAATCTTTCCCAATTTTGAAAATACGCTTTGTCCGAGAAGTAATGGGGCTGATTGGTTCTTCACCACTGATGCCTTGATGTCTTTAAGATGTATCTCTCCAAGTTTCACGTCACGAAGATTAATGACCGTGCCTTCCGTTATATTCCCATCGGCTGTCATATAGTTTTGTCTGCCAATAATATCATAAGATGACAGGTAATCATTCTTTAGCATGAAAGTGGCTTCAACAGAAGATATCGATACATCTGAAGCTCCAGTATCAAAGATGAAATGGAGAGGCAAGTTGTTTATAATACACTTCACCTTACAAACACCACCGTCTTTAGTGAAAGGCACTTCTTCGGTCTTACTCTCGTACACGGTCTCGTCCGTATCTTCAGATATTTCTTGTTTGTGTTTCTGCTCATATTCGTCCATCAACGTTTTGAATTCTGCGGTGGAACGAATATTGTTGAGGTCCCTGTCACGTCTGATGTGAGCAAAGTTTCTATACCCACTCTCCAATGCTTTCCTCAAATAGGACAAAGATTTTTCCTTATCGTCCATGATGGAATAAAGACATGCTGCATCGTAGTAGTTGGCTTTGGCATTTGCCTTCAAGGCATTTCCAATCATTTCCACGGCTTTGTCCTTGTCACCCAAATAGTAATAGGCATAGAAAGCACATTCAGGCTCATCGGGAACTGAATCCAGACGAATGACCTGTTTGAAGTCATTGTCTGCCATCTGTTTGTCACCTTTCTGCAAATACAAGACACCCCGGTTCAAGTACGGATAGACATCATC
>JALFIM010000056.1 GCA_022775985.1 Prevotella sp. | reverse complement strand
TCTTCAAACTCCTCATCTGTTGTATCATCATCCATGAATTCTGGGATATACATGAAATCTTCATCTGTTCTGATGCTTTGTATCTCGTCTGAATCGGAGACAAAAAGCGGTAAAAGACCGAAAAAAGCGATATGAGAATCTTGCCGAAAAATTCTCATATCGCTGATATTCAAAGTTTTGAGCCTTAACGACTCAGTTTTAAATAATCAATACTCGTCCTCGTTGAAGAGAATGGGTGTGATTGATAATCAAAGAGTTATGATGTCAAATCACGATTATTGATCAACTTATTTCGCGGTGAAAGGCCGTAAAAGGCGAAACGCTTCACCATTCCACGACTTTCATCAGAGCAGCCATTTTGTAGACCACTCTGCTAAAGGTGACGGACAAGCAAGCATTCCGCAGTTTTGCTGCAAATTGAGAAAAGAGAAACGTATGCGGTTCTTGGGTTGATAGCGCTCGTTGTACACAACAATGCTCCTGCCGCTGACACAATTCTCGGCCTTTACTTCCACAGGTATTATCTCGTCCTCTCGCTGTAACAAAAACTCTATCTCAGCCTTTCCTTCCGAAGCCCAATAGTATGGCATGGAACCATACGAGGGCAACATGCTTTGCAGCACAGCATTCTCAGCCATTGCGCCCTTGAATTCCGTATAGTTGGCTGTCGGGTCTATGACAATGCTTCCAGGCAGTCCGGCCAATCGCCGCAACAGTCCGCAGTCACTGGCATAAACCTTGAATATGTCTGGCTCCTCGTATGCGCTCAGTGGCATTCCCGGTTTCGAGACAGCATTCACACGATATATCATGCCCGCATCTTCAAGCCACAGCAAAGCATCCTCGTAGTCGCGGCTTCTTGCTCCTTTTTTTACAACCTTATAGATGAATTTACGGTTTTCCTTGGCAAGTTGAGATGGAAGCGAGTGCCAAATGGCATGGATGCGCGGTATCTCGCGAGGCTCTGCATACTTGGCAAAGTCAAGCTCATACAAATCCAATATGCCTTGCAGTATGTCATCTACTGCTTGCATACCCTGATTTTCGAGCATACACACAGTGGCTTCTGGCATTCCCCCAGACACCATATATCTGCGGTACTCAGACTTCAACTTGTCAAGTACGATGAGTGGTAGTTTATCGGGGCTTTCTATCTGCCCCACAAAATTGAATGTCTGTATGTCACTGGCTCGCAGATACTCTTTGAACGTTATCGGATACATACGCATCACCTGCACCTTTCCCACGGGTACGGTCATCCTTCTCCTTTTCACAGCCACACCCAACAGCGAACCTGCTGCTATAATATGCCATTCGGGGGCATCCTCACAGAAGTACTTCAATGAGTTGAGAGCTTCCTCACATTCTTGTATCTCATCGAAGATGAGCAGTGTCTTGCCTGGAACAAGCGGGACTTGGCTGTAAAGGGCAAGTTCCTTTATGATGCGTGCAGGCTCCTTTGACACGGCGAAAGCAGACTGCAACTCCTTTTGGCGGTCGAAGTCGAACTTTGCCGTATAGTCGAAGCACTCTCTACCGAACTCCTCCATTGCCCATGTCTTGCCTATCTGACGGGCACCTTTCAAAAGTATTGGCTTGTGCCTTTCGGCATTTTTCCACTCCTTGAATTTATTTATGATGTCTCTTGCTATCCTCATATTTACACTAACAACTTACGATTTGTGCCAATCTTGACACTTTTCCGAACTTATCAAGTGCAAATATACTGTATAAAGGGGGAAATCACAAATTTTCTGAAGGCTATTTTCTCTCGTTCCTCAAAAAAGCAAAAGCGATATGAGAATCTTGCTTGAGAGTTCTCATACCGCTTATATTCAATGGTTTTGAGCCTTAGCGGCTCGTTTTTCCAAACGATTAATACTCGTCCTCGTTGAAGAGGAAGTCCTCTTTTGTGGGATAGTCGGGCCATATATCCTCGATGCTGTCATAGACATCACCCTCATCCTCGATTTCCTGCAAGTTCTCCAATACCTCTAACGGTGCGCCCGAACGCATAGCGTAGTCAATGAGTTCGTCTTTTGTTGCAGGCCATGGCGCATCTTCCAGTTTAGAAGCAAGTTCAAGTGTCCAGTACATAGATTTATAATTATTTTGTTAATGTCTTTTTTTTTAATTGTCTGCAAAAATAGTAATTAAAATTCTATCTGCAAGTTTTATTCCAAGTTTTTTCGTCTTGTTTTATAATAAAGTTTAATTTTCGTGCCAATACGAAGAGGTAGTCAGACAACCTGTTGAGGAAAGCCATGATGTACGGACATGCCTCCGTGCGCACGTCGAGGGCCGTGATGGCCCGCTCCGCCCTACGGCATACCGTGCGGCAGACGTGGCACTGCGCCTCAGGCACGCTGCC
>JALFIM010000041.1 GCA_022775985.1 Prevotella sp. | reverse complement strand
ACAAATCTCACCAATAGTCTCATACAAGGCAGAGATAGACCTCTGTGACGAGGGCAAGATAAAGATGCTCGATGCCTACACTCGTCTCAAACCCATGCAGGGTCTACAACTCACCGTAGGCCAGATGCGCGTGCCGTTCACGATAGATGCCCACCGCTCGCCACACCAGCAATACTTCGCCAACCGCTCGTTCATAGCCAAGCAAGTAGGCAACGTGCGCGACGTGGGAGCTGCCGCAGGCTACAGCTTCAACATGGGATTCCCCATAATACTTGAGGCCGGCATCTTCAACGGCTCTGGGCTCACGGGGCAAAAAGACTTCTGGACTCGGAGCGTCAACTTCTCCGCCAAGGCACAGATGTTCTTACCCAAAGGCTTCAACCTCACGCTAAGCATGCAGAAGATAAGACCCGACGACATAGACATAATGATGTACGACGCAGGAGCATACTGGCAGTCGCGTGGTTGGCACATAGAGGCCGAATACCTGTACAAGCACTACTCTGCCGATGCGTTCAGCGGTGTGTCGGCCTTCGACTCATTCATAAGCTACGACATAAAGACGCATCGTGGAGCCATACGCTACATCACGCCTCTGCTGCGCTACGACTACATGAGCGACCACAGCGATGGCATGCGCTATACCGATGAGTCGGATGCCGACGGCTCACCGGGGCGGCTCATCATAAACGACTACCGCAGATCGCGTCTGACAGGAGGTGTCACGCTGAGTCTGCGCAAACCTTTTGTCAGCGACATAAGACTGAACTTCGAAAAATACTTCTACCGTCATGGAGCCATTGCGCACACCTCAGAGAAGGACAAACTCGTAATCGAGATTATGACGCGCTTCTGACCGCACATCAGGCATGCGCCACCGATAGTAGCCATCAGCCGAGACTGCAAGGGAATTTTTCCAAAGCATCATAAGTGAAGGCATCCGACCAATACAGAGACTGCACCATATCACAACAACGACGGAGACAATAAGGACGTGGCATCATGCCGCACCGCCCTTATTGTCTCCGTCATCATTAAGCCATTACTGCCTAAAGCATAAGTACATCCTAAGTCATAGGCCGTGGATTGAGAATATCCCCAACCATCCTATCGGCCTTATAAAGATATCTGCCGCATATTGTCACCCCACGACCTTGTATCTTGCGAACTTCAGCAACAACTGCTTACGCCCGACACTCTGAAACTCTATCGTAGCTTTCGTGTTCTCGCCGTTGCCCTCAATGGCCATCACACGACCACGACCGAACCGCTGGTGCTCTATCTCCATGCCAACGGCAAGTCCGAACTCACGCGATACGGTGGAAGCAGTCTGCGGCTCACTGGCCGCAGCACGGGGCATGGGCTTCATGCGCGATGCCGTCCAGGCCGCTGCCCTCGGCGACTCCATACGTACCTCGCGCTGTACTTGCCGTGACGACTGGCGTGCAGAAAAGCCAGCCATGCCCATATCGTTCACTTCCTCAATATATTGCATGTCCAAGTCCTCAATAAATCTGCTTGGCATCTCCTCATCCACATGCCCGTACCTGAACCGCGTGCGGGCATAGGACAGGTAGCATCTGCGTTCGGCACGCGTGATGGCTACATACAGCAGTCGCCGCTCCTCCTCAAGCATCCGCATGTTGTCAAGTGACCTTGAACTTGGCAAGATGCCATCCTCAAGCCCCACTACAAACACGTTGGGGAACTCCAGTCCCTTCGACGCATGTATCGTCATGAGCGTCACGCAGTTGCCTGTATCATCATTGTGGTCTTTGTCTGTAAGCAGCGACACGTCCTGTATGAACGTATCAAGCCCTACATCCTCATTGCCCTCCTCCTTGCGCTCGGCCACAAAGAGGCACAGCTCATTGATAAGCTCCTCCACATTCTCCTGTCTTGACAGGCTGTCTACCTCCTTACTGCTGAATATGTCGTCATGCACCCCACTCTCACGTATTATCCTCTTGCCGAGCGAGGCGGCATCTTCCGTGCGCAAGGCATCCCTGAACGAGTCTATCATGGCAGCGAACTTCTGGAGTTTGCCCACCGTACCACGATTGACGTTGAGCCCATAGTGCTCTGGAGCAGACACCACAGCCCCGAAACTGCACCCGTTGGTGGCAGCACAGTCAGAGATTCGCGACAGCGTGGTGCTCCCTATGCCACGTGCCGGGTAGTTGATGATGCGCCGAATGGCCTCGTCATCATCAGGGTTGACCACCACTCTGAAATAGGCTATGATGTTCTTTATCTCCTTACGCTGGTAGAAACTCAGTCCGCCATATATGCGATACGGTATTCCACGCCTGCGCATCTCCTCCTCCAGCACGCGGCTCTGCGCGTTAGTGCGGTAGAGTACGGCAAAAGCCTCATACCCCGCAGGCTCCGTCTTGCCCACCGCCCTTATCACGTCACACACCCTTATGGCCTCGAGCTTGTCAGAACAGGCCGCATAGAGCTGCACAGGGTCGCCCACGTCGTTCTTGCTGTACACGTCCTTGTGTATCTGCCTCTGGTTGTGCGATATGAGACTGTTGGCCGTATTGACTATATTCTGCGTGCTGCGGTAGTTCTGCTCGAGCTTGAACACCTTGGTCTCGGGGTACAGGCCGCTGAACCCAAGTATATTGTCGATGTCGGCACCTCTGAACGCATATATGCTCTGAGCATCGTCTCCCACTACGCACACACGGTGGTTCACAGACGTAAGCAGCGATATGATGCACTGCTGCACGTAGTTGGTGTCCTGATACTCATCCACGAGTATGTACGCGAAGCGTCGCTCATAGCGCGTGCGCACGTCCTCATGGTCTTTCAGCAGACGGTAGGTATTGACGAGAAGGTCATCGAAGTCCATGGCATTGGCCGCCTTGCAGCGCTGCTCATACAGGGCATATACGCGATGGAGGTCGGGGGTATTGAAAGCCTCGTCGGCATTGCGCAGACCGCGGTCGGCACTGTAAGCGGCCGAGGATATAAGCCTGTTCTTGGCCATGCTTATGCGTGCATGCACTCCAGAGGGCTTGTAGTACGTGGTGTCGAGCCCCTGTTCCTTCACGATGGCAGATATCAGCGACTGCGAGTCGGTCTCATCGTATATGGTGAAGTTGGGCGTGTATCCTATGATGTCAGCCTCACGCCGCAGGATGCGTGCGAATATGGAATGGAATGTGCCCATGGCAAGCCCCGACTGCAAGCCATAGCCCATGAGCTGCGACACACGCTGCTTCATCTCACGGGCCGCCTTGTTGGTGAATGTGAGCGCGAGTATGTTCCAGGGGTGCAGTCCCAGTTCGGGATGTGTGAGCAAATACGCTATCTTATACGTCAGTACGCGTGTCTTGCCCGAGCCAGCCCCGGCAATGACGAGCTGCGGCCCATCATTGTATGTCACGGCAGCACGCTGGCTCTGATTGAGTTGTTGAAGTATGTTTTCCACTTACTTGTTTGTCGTTGTTATATGTTCTGGATTACATCATCGGACATAATGCTGCATCGGCACGCTGATGATGTCACACGCTTGGGCCTTACGTCCGTGCCGCTCCTAACGGCGGTGATGGTACACCCCACCTGCCGCCGTGTCGGGATTGATGTCCTCGCCTTCCTTCGGGAACGTGGGTATGAACTTCATCTCATGCTCTATCGTGCGCTGACGCTTGCGCATGTACGCACTGGGAGCGCTGCTGTCAAATTTTCTTGGGTTGGGAAGAGTGGCCGCAATGAGTGCGCACTCACTGCGCGACAGGTCGGATGCCCGCTTGGAGAAATGATACTCCGCCACTGCATCGGCCCCATAGATGCCGTTACCCATCTCTATGGAGTTGAGGTACACCTCCATTATGCGCTGTTTACTCCACATAAGTTCTATGAGCGCAGTGAAGTACACCTCAAATCCCTTGCGTGTCCAACTGCGCCCCGGCCACAGAAACACGTTCTTCGCGGTCTGCTGCGATATGGTGCTCGCCCCGAGTTTGCGTTTGCCTCCCTGCCTGTTGCGGCGCACGGCCGACTGTATGGCGTTGAAGTCAAAGCCGTGATGTATGAGAAAACGCTGGTCCTCACTCGCCATAACCGCCACTGGCAGATGCTGCGATATCTCCGACATCGGCACCCAGTGGTGATGCAGCGTGACGCTCTCACCGTTGCCTATCTGCTGGAAGCACCTTATCACCATAAGCGGTGTGACATATACGGGTATGAATCTATAAGCCACGACGGCCAGTATTGTGGAGCTGAAGAATATGGCGGCCACCCATTTCACTATTGCCAAAAACAATCTCATTTTCTGTCTTGATTTGTTTTCGATGGATTCTAAAAACGCGTCTGGCCATACTGCCATCATAGCCAGACGCTGTATGTGTAATGAAAAAAGGCCGCCGGCATGAACTCTGCGTACCATGCGGCGACCTTTATGAAATAATGTCTGCCCACAGCAGTGACACTATGCCATGCTTGACTGTGGGCAGTATAAGACTCTTATTACTGCAAGGTGCCGGCATTGGCAGCGTCTACCATTGCCTGGCTTGCATACAGGAACACCTCTACACGACGGTTCTGCTGACGACCAGCTGCCGTAGAATTGTCGGCCACGGGCTCTGAGCTGCCTTTTCCGCTCACGTTCTGGAACAAGCTGGCAGGAACGCCACAGCTCTTGAGGTACGTCACAACGCTCTGGGCGCGGTTGTTGCTCAACGGTATGTTTATACCGTCATTGCCAGTAGAGTCGGTATGACCGTAGATGTCTACATGACAGTCCTGGTTATTCTTGAGTACCTGGGAGAATTTGGCCAGCTCATTCTTTGATGTCTGGTTGAGGTCAGACTTGTTTGTGGCGAACAGGATGCCAGAGTCGAATGTCACGCGGACTGCCTTCAGACCGTTGGCGTCAGTCACTTCGTCTACCTTAGCGTTCTCTACCTTGGCTGCTGTCTCCGCTGCCACCTTGTCCATGTGGCGGCCTATTATGGCACCTGCACCTGCACCTACTGCGCCTCCGATAGCTGCGCCCACAGCAGTGTTGCCTGCTATCTTACCAATAATGGCTCCAAGCACAGCGCCTCCACCTGTACCGATGAGAGCTCCCGTACCTTGCTTCGTCTGACAGCCTACCACTGCCATCAGACAACACATTGCCAAAGTCAATACCTTTAACTTTTTCATAAACAGATATTAAAATAATAATAAACTCATAAAGCATGCGACAGCACGCTCTTTAATAAATTTGTCTATGCAAAGATAATTGTTTTTTCAATAAGACACCCCCATTACAACATTTTTTTGTAATTTTGCAAAGAATTTTAGCTTTTACGATAGCAATTTGAAATGGTTGGTGTACGTCTGCCGACACATAATTTCTTGACAGGCAGATACACCATCGGAAAGCAGAAACATTAACAAAAAAGAAATAACGACAATGGCTAAAGAATTGAAAAATCTGACCAAACGTGCGGACAACTACTCACAGTGGTACAACGATTTGGTCGTAAAGGCAGACCTCGCGGAGCAGTCTGCCGTTCGCGGATGCATGGTCATAAAGCCTTATGGATATGCCATCTGGGAGAAGATGCAGCATCAGCTCGACTTGATGTTCAAGGAGACGGGAGCCCAAAACGCATACTTCCCCCTGCTCATCCCCAAATCGTTCCTCAGCAGAGAGGCCGAGCACGTGGAGGGTTTCGCCAAGGAGTGTGCCGTAGTGACCCACTACCGTCTGCGCTCTAAGGAGGACAAGAGCGGCGTGGAGGTAGACCCGACAGCCAAGCTCGA
The DNA here is from genome assembly GCA_022775985.1 of Prevotella sp. Classification (GTDB taxonomy): domain Bacteria; phylum Bacteroidota; class Bacteroidia; order Bacteroidales; family Bacteroidaceae; genus Prevotella. The sequence continues at coordinate 70,003 of JALFIM010000041.1, read as the reverse complement.
CGAGGAGCTCATCATACGCCCCACATCCGAAACCATAATCTGGAACACATACAAGAACTGGATACACTCATGGCGTGACCTGCCATTGATGTGCAACCAGTGGTGCAACGTCATGAGATGGGAGATGCGCACCCGTCCGTTCCTCCGCACGTCTGAGTTTCTGTGGCAGGAGGGACACACAGCCCACGCCACCAAGGAAGAGGCTGAGAAGGAAGCACAGAAGATGCTGCATGTATATGCCGACTTCGCCGAGAACTGGATGGCCGTACCTGTGGTGCAGGGAGTAAAGAGTGCCACCGAGAGATTTGCCGGCGCACTCGACACCTATACCATAGAGGCCATGATGCAGGACGGCAAGGCTCTTCAGAGCGGCACGAGCCATTTCCTCGGACAGAATTTCGCCAAGGCTTTCGGCGTGACATTCCTCAACAAAGACAACAAGCCTGAATATGTATGGGCTACCTCATGGGGCGTGTCCACACGTCTCATCGGTGCCCTCATAATGACACACTCCGACGACAACGGACTTGTGCTGCCCCCGAAGCTCGCCCCCATACAGGTGGTCATCGTGCCTGTCACCAAGGGCGGAGACCAGCTTAACGCCATCACGGAGAAGCTGACACCTGTCATAAACGAGCTGCGTGCCGCTGGCATAAGCGTAAAATACGACGATGCCGACAACAAACGCCCTGGATTCAAGTTCGCCGACTATGAGCTGAAAGGTGTGCCCGTGCGTCTCGTCATGGGTGGACGCGACCTTGAGCAGGGTACCATCGAGGTGATGCGCCGTGACACTCTAGAGAAAGAGACACGCCCCATCGATGGCATAGTGGTTTATGTGGAGCAGCTCCTCAAGGACATACAGGCCAACATCTACAAGAAAGCCCTCGACTACCGCAACGCACATATATACGAGTGCGACAACTATGATGAGTTCAAGGAGCGCATCAAGGATGGCGGATTCTTCCTCTGCCACTGGGACGGCACTGCCGAGACAGAGGCTAAAATCAAGGAGGACACACAGGCAACCATCCGTTGCGTGCCGTTCATGTTTGAGCAGACACCGGGCATTGACATGGTTTCAGGCAAGCCTGCCACACAGCGTGTCCTCATAGCAAGAAGCTATTGATGCCTAACGTAAACCGGCATGGCAGTACGCGGAGTCTTTCACTCAAAGGGCGAAAGGCACACACGCACTGCCATGCCTACCTACCCTAACGGTTATCACACTATCTACCGACTGGCACTTTATTAACACATTATTATATTATAAGAAAAATGGATTGGATAATCAATTTATTCACTAACACTGAATCCATCGCCCATATATCCCTCCTTTACGCCATAGTCATAGCCATCGGCATATTGCTTGGCAAGATAAAGGTCGGAGGTATATCCCTTGGAGTGACGTTCGTACTGTTCACGGGCATCATAGCAGGGCACATAGGATTCACTGCTCCTATCAATATTCTCAGTTTTATCCAGGACTTCGGACTTATCCTGTTCGTGTTCTGCATAGGACTTCAGGTCGGCCCCGGCTTTTTCGAGAGCTTCAAGAAAGGCGGCGTGACACTCAACTTGCTGTCTACGACCACCGTGGTGCTGAACATTGGCGTAATGTTCGCCTGCTATTTCATATTCTTCGACACGGCTGACAAGAACAACCTGCCCATGATGGTCGGCACTCTCTACGGAGCCGTGACCAACACTCCTGGACTTGGCGCAGCCAATGAGGCCCTTGAGTCTGTATGGGCAGACAAGTCTACGCTCCCACAGATAGCATCGGGATATGCATGCGCATACCCTCTGGGCGTGCTCGGCATCATCGGTGCCACGATAGCAATACGTTTCATCACCCGTACAAAGCTCGCCGATGAGGAAGAGCAGTTGAAAGAGGAAGAAGCAGAGAACCCGCACGCCAAGCCTCATCAGATGCACCTCAAGGTGAACAACGTGTATCTGGCAGGACGTACAGTAGCGCAAATCAATGAGTTCCTCAACCGTGACGTGGTGTTCTCGCGTCTGCTGCACGACGGTAAGTTCATCATCCCGAGCAGTAAGGATGTATTCGAGATGGGAGATGAGGTGCTCGTGGTATGCGCAGAGGCCGATGCGGAGGCCATACAGGCTTTCATCGGCCCCGAGATAGACACTGCGTGGAAAGAGGACGACAGCAACCAGCCACTCGTATCAAGGCGTATCATCGTCACCAACTCGTCAATGAACGGCAAGACCCTCGGTAAGATGCACTTCTCAAGCGTATATGGAGTCACCGTGACGCGCATCTCACGTCAGGGAATGGACGTGTTCGCAAGCCGCAACTACCGTTTCCAGGTAGGTGACAAGATTCTTGTCGTAGGCCCGGAGGACAACGTCAACCGCATATCTGAGCTTATGGGCAACTCCGTGAAGCGTCTTGACGCGCCCAACATAGCCACTATATTCATCGGTATCATCGTCGGCATCATCTTCGGAAGCATACCTTTTGCCATCCCGGGCATGCCTGTGCCACTGAAACTTGGTATCGCTGGCGGCCCACTCATCATCGCCATCCTTATCGGAAGGTTCGGACATCGCATAAAACTGAACACATACACCACCACGTCTGCCAACATGATGCTGCGTGAGATAGGCCTTGTATTGTTCCTCGCGAGTGTAGGCGTGAAGGCAGGAGCCAACTTCTGGCACACCGTAGTGCAAGGAGACGGACTCATGTATGTATTCACAGGATTCCTTATTACGATTATACCTATCCTCATCGTCGGCGTAATAGCACGCTTGAGGTTCAAGTTCAACTACTTCACCATCATGGGTATGATAGCAGGTACATGCACCGACCCACCAGCACTCGCCTATGCCAACTCTATATGCTCACGTGAGGCACCAGCCATCGGTTACTCTACGGTTTACCCTCTGAGCATGTTCCTGAGAATATTTACGGCGCAGCTCATAGTGCTGTTCTGCTGCGGCTAGCACACATACGCTGTGAAAGGAATACAGAATATTGCCAAACAGCAATAAACAAACAGGCCAACCATTCTACGCTTCGGCTAATCTGAAGCTGCCAGAACGGTTGGCCTGTTCTTTTTTATAAGCACGGACATGCCAATCTAATCACTAAGTATGCCAATGACATGCCGCACGTTCACGGTTTCTACTTACCTATTCACTGTCTCAACTCACCAAGTATCTTCAGCGTGTTGCCGCAGTCCTCAAGCTCATAGATATGGGCACGTTCTGCGCCGGCAGGACTGTTGGGCTGATGAAGTACGATACATGGCTGTCCGTCAAAGCGGCGGAATATCATGGCGTGGCCTCCGTTCTCGTCAAACAGCGGCTGTGTCTGCTGCCGCCACGGCCCAGTAACACGTCCAGAAGCCGACTCTGCTATACCGATAGCATACTGCCCCTTGCAGAAACTCGACCATATCATCAGCAGTTGCCCTGTTTTCGTACGGTAAAGGAAACAACCATCCGTCACATAAGAGCGTGGCTTGTCCTGTCCGTTGTCAAGTCCTGTAGACCAAGGAGCAGCAGACGCGTTGAACAACGTGACGGAAGGGCCTACGGCATGAGACAAGTCATCGCTCAAAGGCAACAGACACATTTCGCCATCCACCACCTGCACCCATTCATGACAATAAATCATATAAGGTTTTCCGCCCTCTACCCAAAGCGTGCCGTCAAGAGCCATCTCATCAATGGGGGTTGTCTGAGTGTCCGTCATGGGCACGAACGGCCCCTCGGGCGACTTCGACACCAGCACTTGTGTGCCACGCCATATATAGTCGGGCCATCCGTTGACGCTCTTTTTCCACGACACATCGCTGTTGATGGTGGCAAACAGATAATACTTCCCTTTATACTCATGCACCTCAGGAGCCCAAATACCGCCACGGCTCCAGTTGCCCTCTGGCAGCACACACACCTGTTTCGGTCCGACCCACGACTCCAAGTCTTGACTCTTAAACACCTCCACACCACCGATTTCGCGGCCCGACTCGTCACGCTTGCTCGCCGAACGATACATGTAATAAGTCTTTTCCTTGCTGACAGGCATAATAAACGGGTCACGGAAATAGAGGTCAGAAATGTCGTATGTACGCATTTCCGCAACAGGAGCCTGTGCTTCTGCCGACGAAGCCAATCCAAGAAAGGCCAACACAACTAACGATTTTTTCATGTTTACTGATAAATAATTTATAAAATAGAATTAAAAACGTGCATTTCACGATAGCGGTTTATCCGCATAGCTATATTATTTACAAAATTAATAAAAACGTGATAAATCCGCACAAGAAACTTGCCCGATTTACAAAAAAGCCGTAATTTTGCGTCATTATGTGTTGTAATGATACTATAATCATAGCTTTGGGGTCTAACTGCGATGCCGAGAACAACATCGAGTCCGGCAAGGAATGCATGCGGAAACAGTTTGGCGACATAAGGTTCTCAAGCTCATTGCATACATCGGCGATAGGCATCAGCACTGGCGAATTCGTCAACAACCTGGCCATTGTGAGGCAAAGGAGCACCCCAGACGACATTATCAGAATACTGAAAGGCATTGAACAGGAATGCGGCGACAGCCGTGAACTCAGACAAAAAGGCATCATCATGCTCGATGCCGACCTGCTGCTATGCGGCGGAAAGAGATTCCATGAGGCCGACTGGAGCCGTCAATACATAGCAGACCTTATGCGCGAGCTCGGCATCAATGTAAAATAACGACATTCAACAATACAAGAATATGCTGAAACACAAACTATTTCTCTCTCTTCTACTGCTTGTCATGTCATGGTCACAAGCATCCCATGCACAAGACTTCAAGCAAGCATTCCGCGACAGCACGCTGCGAATAGACTACACATTCTCAGGCAACGCCGCATCACAGGAGATATCTCTCGACAAGATGAACCTTATGCCGGGATGGTATGGAAAGAAAAAGCACCTGAGCGAACTGCCAGTAGAAGGCAACGGACAAATCACTGTAAGAGACAGCAAGTCCAAGAAAGTGATATACAAGAACTCGTTTTCTACGCTGTTTCAGGAATGGCTGACCTATGACGAAGCCAAGACCACACGCAAGTCGTTCGAGAACGTGTTTCTCGTTCCCATGCCCAAACAGGCCGTAGACATAACAATAGACTTGCGCGACAACCGCCGTGAGGTGAAAGCGTCATTCACTCACAGCGTAAACCCAGCCGACATCCTCATCAAGCACATCGGATTCAGCAATATCACCCCATACGAGACCCTGTCAAGTGCTACGACTCCCGACCATATAAACATAGCTTTCCTTGCGGAGGGCTATACCAGCAGCGAGATGGACACGTTCATATCCGATGCCCGCACGGCCATGGAAGCGATATTCGCCCACGAGCCTTTCAAGCATTCGAGGGACAAGTTCAATATCATAGCAGTGAAAGCCGTGTCTGAGGAGAGCGGCACCAGCGAGCCTTCTAACGGCATCTGGCGCAAGACCGCGCTTGGCAGCCATTTCGACACATTCTACAGCGACCGCTACCTTACCACGCTCAACCTCAAGGACATGCATGACCTACTTGCAGGAACGCCATACGAGCACATCATAGTACTCGTGAATACGGAGAAATATGGTGGCGGTGGCATACTCAACTCATACAATCTCTCCATGACCCATCACAGGATGTTCAAGCCTGTGGTGGTGCATGAGTTCGGACACAGCTTCGCCGGACTCGGCGATGAGTACGCCTATGAGTCTGAGGCCATCCCCATGTACCCACACGATGTAGAGCCATGGGAGCCTAATCTCACCACGCTGAAGGATTTTGGGAGCAAATGGAAAGACATGGTCAGCACAGACACTCCCGTCCCCACACCGTCAACAAAAGCCTACGAGGGCAAGATAGGAGCCTATGAAGGAGCAGGCTACAGCATGAAAGGCGTGTACCGCCCCATGCACGACTGCCGCATGCGTACCAATGAGAACCCAGAGTTCTGTCCCGTCTGCCAGCGTGCCATACAACGCTTGATAGACTTCTACACACGCTGATGCCTACATTGATTCACAAGACGTATCTCTCCACAGTCGCAGTACGGGTCATCGCAATGGCGACATTGGCCATCACGCTCGCCACGACGGGCATACACGCCCAGCATGTGGCAACGGCAGAGTCAGACAAAGACAAGTTGGGACGTGCCATGGAGTACTTTCAAAGCAATAAGTATCACGAGGCACTGCTCCTTTTCACCGACATCAGCAAGCGTCACAAGCTAAGTCCACGGCTCAACGCCTACATGGGAGTGTGCTGCTACTACGATGCCGACTATGAGTCAGCCGCCAGATACCTTGACCACTGCATGGAGTCCGTCAGCATATTTCCCCCTTCAGAATATGCCGTCTACTGCTTCTGCGCCGCCGAAAGCCACTTTCATCTGGAGTCTTACGCCACAGCCCTGAAGCGGTATGAGCAATACTCACTCATCTGCCACGACAATGAGAGAGGCGAGGCACTATACAAGTCGGCACTGTGCTATATGCATACAGGCGACAAACCGAAGGCCATAGAGTGCTTCGAGAGCGCGATAGCATACTATATGCGCTTCAACAAGATGACACAAAGTTCTGAAAAAATCATAAATGCACGCAAAATGATGGATTTGTGCCATGGCGGTGACAGCAGTGGCACGACATTTGCTGAATGACAACCAGCAATAATTATAGAAACGGAATACTATTGCCGCCCCACAGGCGGTATCTCTCGGGCAGCACATACTGGCTCCGAGAAACACAGGCCACTACACAGACAGACCGCACCCAGGATATAAAGACAACGAAGATGAAGAATCAGTTTTCACAGAAAGTATCGGAAATCATCAGCCACAGCCGCGATGAGGCACGGCGGTTGTCGTGCAGCACGATAGCCCCAGAGCATCTGCTGCTCGGGATAATGAAAGACGACAACAGCCCTATATACACATTATTTTACGACAAGAAGGTACGCAAGGAGTCGGTACAGGACGAGCTTGAGGAGCGTCTGAAGTCAAACACGACGAGCACTCAGTCCACGACAGCCGACGAGCAGGGCATACCACTCAATGAGAAAGCCAGCAACATACTGCGGCTCGCAGTCCTTGAGGCGCGGCTACAACATTCGGAGCAGGTGGAGCCCGAGCACTTGATACTCGCCATTCTGCACGACAACGTCAACAATGGAGCCAAAGAGATACTATTATTCAACAACATCAATTACGAAGACACATTGAACTGTTTCAAGCACAACACCAGTACTACCAAGGACGGACTGTATATCCCTGAGGAGGAGAACGACACCACCGACGACAGACAGCCCGGCACAAGCAACGTCAGCCACGACCCTGCCGCACAGGGCCAGGCATCGCAGACCCCCATCCTCGACAAGTTCTCCACCGACCTCACAAGGGCCGCGGCCGAAGGCAAACTCGACAAAGTGGTGGGCAGAACCAATGAGACACAGAGGGTCATCGAGATACTCAGCCGCCGCAAGAAAAACAATCCCATACTCATAGGCGAGCCGGGCGTTGGCAAGAGCGCGATAGTAGAAGGACTGGCACAGATGATAGCCGACAGGCACATCTCACCTATCTTCTTCAAAAAGCGTATCGTGAGCCTGAACATGACGGCCATCGTGGCAGGAACGAAATACAGAGGACAGTTTGAGGAGCGAATACAGGCATTGCTCAAGGAGATAGAGTCAACGCCAGACATCATAGTGTTCATCGATGAGATACACACCATCATAGGAGCCGGCAGCACGCCCGGCTCCATGGATGCCGCCAACATAATGAAGCCGGCACTGGCCAGGGGTAAGTTCCAGTGCATCGGAGCCACCACTCTCGACGAATACCGCAACAGCATAGAGAAAGACGGTGCTCTCGAGCGCCGTTTCCAGAAAGTGCTGGTAGCCCCGACCACAGAGGACGAGACCCTTGAGATTCTCAACAACATAAAAGACCGCTACGAGGCATTCCACCATGTAGCATACACCGACGATGCCGTGAAGGCGTGCATCAAGCTCACCGAACGCTACGTCAACGAGCGTTTCTTCCCCGACAAGGCCATTGATGCCCTCGACGAGGCTGGTGCCAAGGTACACTTGCGCCATGCCGACGTGCCCGACTCCATCACCATGAAGGAGAAGGAGATAGAGGCGGTGAAACAGGAGAAGAACGAGGCGGTGGCAAACCAGGACTACGAGAAAGCCGCTGCATACCGCGACAAGCAGACCAAGCTGCAGGATGAGCTCAAGGCACTCAACGAGGCATGGCTCAACGACACGTCAAGCGAGCGCGAGACCGTCTGCGAAGGCGACATAGCCGACGTGGTGTCGATAATGAGCGGCGTGCCTGTGCAGCGCATTGCCGAATCGGAAGGCATCAGGCTCAAGAACATGTCATCAGACCTGCGCAAGGCCATCATAGGCCAAGACAAGGCCATAGACAAGGTGGTGAGGTCTATACAGCGCAACCGCATAGGCATGAAAGACCCCAACAAGCCCATCGGCGTATTCATGTTTCTCGGGCCTACTGGCGTGGGAAAGACCTACCTCACCAAGAAACTGGCCGAAGCCATGTTCGGCTCCGAGGACTCTCTCATACGCATAGACATGAGCGAATACTCCGAGAAGTTCAACACCTCACGGCTGATAGGCGCACCTCCGGGATATGTAGGCTACGACGAGGGCGGCCAGCTCACGGAGAAAGTACGCCGACACCCCTACTCCATAGTGCTCCTCGACGAGATAGAGAAAGCCAACGACAGCGTATTCAACCTGCTGTTGCAGGTGTTTGACGAGGGAAGGCTCACCGATGGCAACGGCCGACTGGTGGATTTCCGCAACACGATAGTGATAATGACCTCCAACACAGGCACCAAGCAACTGAAGGATTTCGGTCGCGGCATAGGCTTCAACGCCTCTGGCTACGGCAGTGGCAACATCGGCGAGCAGGACAAGGAGTACGCACGCTCCATCATACAGAAGAGCCTGCGCAACCAGTTCTCGCCGGAATTTCTCAACCGCCTTGATGACATCGTGATGTTCGACCAGCTCGACAGGGCCTCGATAGACAAGATAGCGGCACTTGAGACAGGTAAACTCGCCAAGCGCATAGCCGACCTCGGCTACGACATACACATAGATGCCGATGTCAACAGTCTCATTGCCGACAAGGGCTATGACGTGCAGTTCGGAGCCCGCCCGCTGAAGCGTGCCATACAGACGTACATAGAGGACGGCGTATGCGAGCTGATTCTGTCTGAAGGGCTCAGCACCGGCGACGGCATACACGTGGGCCTGTCCGCCGATGGCAAGAATGTACGCATAAGCAAGGCCGACAGTCAGCCACCAGCACAGACCACGGCAACAGACGATGATGCCACAAGTGCCACAACCGCGCAGCCGTGATGTTAATTCATCTTAAATATACATAAAAGAAGAAATAGTAAATTATACGGTAGCAATAAATTTAGTAATTTTGCAGCCGATTTAGTCCGTGGAGGCCATGGAAAAGCATTCGCACGAAGCGAATCGCCTTGCGGAATAACCGTTTAACAATAAATAAATGTACGCAATTGTAGAAATTAACGGTCAGCAGTTCAAGGCTGAGGAGGGCAAGAAGCTCTTCGTTCACCACATCAAGGATGCGGCAGAGGGTCAGGCTGTTGAGTTCGGCAAGGTACTGCTTGTCGACAAAGAAGGTTCAGTACAGGTTGGAGCACCTACTGTAGACGGTGCTAAAGTGGTTTGTGAAGTTGTCAATCCTCTCGTTAAGGGCGACAAGGTCATCGTTTTCAAGATGAAGCGCAGAAAGGACTATCGCAAGAAGAATGGTCACCGTGCTCAATTCACTGAGGTTAAAATCAAAGAAGTAATCGCTTAAATTTTAGGAGGAACAAGAAATGGCACATAAAAAAGGTGTAGGTAGTTCTAAGAACGGACGTGAATCAGCTTCTCAAAGATTAGGTGTGAAGATCTGGGGTGGCCAGAAGTGCATAGCCGGCAACATCATCGTTCGCCAGCGCGGCACCAAGCACAATCCCGGTAAGAACGTAGGTATCGGCAAAGACGATACTCTCTATGCTCTCGTTGACGGTGTTGTGAACTTCCACAAGGGCCGCAATGACAAGAGCACTGTTTCTGTAATACCCGAGGCAGAAGCTTAGAAATAAAGCAAAACTATTCCAAACAAACAACAATATCCCTGATTCCAGCATCTGGAGTCAGGGATTATTGCTTTGTACCCCACCCTTCACACACTTCATCCCTGCCACAGTTTACGCATATTCGTAACGCACTGTATATCTACGGATTACAGATATATATTATTCTATTTTACATATATTTTCCAAACGTTTTGCGAAATGGGCCGAATCGCACTGCGAAACGGCCCGTTTCACCGTCTAAAATGGCCCATTCCGCAGTGCGATTCGGCCCATTTTGCAAAACGCCTTTTACACGACCGCAAATCCATACAATCCAGCCCCACGACACATGCCATAGACAGCACGCTTAGGATACGCCACCAACACCATCCTCGCAGCCCCATCCGAAACGCCATACTACCTGTGGGGATGACACATCATCTACACCAAAGACATACAAAATATAAGAAAATATGACAAATCTTTGAGACAAAGGATGGTTGATGCGTTTTTTTTTGTATTTTTGCATCCTGTAAATACATATACTATCAAAAAGTTTTTTCATTATGCTTACGTTAAAACTTATCAGCGAAGAGACTGATCGTGTAATAAAAGGCTTGAACAAAAAGCATTTTCCCAATGCTGAGGAAGCCATCAACAAGGTACTGGACATAGACAAGAAGCGTCGTGAGGCACAGCAGAAACTCGATGCCAATCTGTCAGAAGCCAAGAAGAAGTCGGCCCTGATAGGCCAGTTGATGAAACAAGGCAAGAAGGACGAAGCCGAAAGCACCAAGGAGGAAGTTGCCAAGCTGAAGGAGACGAACAAACTTTTGGACGCAGAGAAGGAGCAGGCCGAGAAAGACCTCCTCGCCATTCTCTATACTATCCCCAACATTCCCAATGACGACGTGCCAGAGGGAAAGGATGCCAGCGACAATGTAGTGGTGAAAGAAGGCGGCCACAAGCCCGACCTTCCAGAGGATGCCATGTGCCACTGGGACCTTTGCAAGAAGTTCCACCTCATAGACTTCGACCTCGGCGTGAAGATAACAGGCGCAGGATTCCCTCTCTACATCGGCAAGATGGCGCGTTTCCAGCGTGCCCTTGAGGCTTTCTTCCTTGACGAGGCCCGCAAGAGCGGCTACCTTGAGGTGCAGCCGCCGTTCGTTGTAAACGAGGCATCGGGCTACGGTACAGGACAGCTCCCCGACAAGGAGGGCCAGATGTACCACTGCAACCTCGACAACCTCTACCTCATACCTACGGCCGAGGTGCCCGTGACCAACATTTTCCGCGATGAGATACTCGACGAGAAAGACCTGCCCATCAAGCGTTGCGCCTACTCTGCTTGCTTCCGTCGCGAGGCCGGCTCATACGGCAAGGACGTGCGCGGACTCAACCGTCTGCACCAGTTCGACAAGGTGGAGCTCGTCCGCATAGACAAGCCCGAGCACTCCTACAAGTCGCTCGATGAGATGCTCGCACACGTCGAGGGCCTGTGCCAGAAGCTGGAGTTGCCGTACCACATCCTCCGCCTGTGTGGAGGCGACATGAGTTTCACGTCGGCTATCTGCTACGACTTCGAGGTATGGAGCGCAGCACAGAAACGCTGGCTTGAGGTATCGTCGGTATCCAACTTCGAGAGTTATCAGGCCAACCGTCTGCACTGCCGCTACCGCAACAGCGAGACCAAGAAGATAGAGCTCTGCCACACCCTCAACGGCTCGGCCCTTGCCCTGCCGCGCATCGTGGCCGCCATCATGGAGAACAATCAGACTCCCGAGGGCATACGCGTGCCCAAGGCTCTCGTGCCCTACTGCGGCTTCGAGATGCTCGATGACAACAACTTCTAAACATACGATACGAGAAAGGGGTGCCATACTACAATGACACCCCTTTCATGTTTCTATCGCCGCATATCCAAACAATACCAAAGACCTCCTATTACCTATCACATGTACACAATAACATTTAAAAAGCAACTTTCCGAGAAAGTATTTCTGTTCAAGATAAAAGCACCGCTGATAGCACGCAGCCGCAAGGCCGGCAACTTCGTAATAATAAGGATAGGCAGCAACGGAGAGCGCATGCCACTGACCATAGCCGATGCCGACACCACAGCTGGCACCATCACTATTGTGGTGCAGAACGTGGGCCTGTCGTCAGCCAAGCTGTGTGCCATGAACGTGGGCGACGACATCACCGATGTGGCAGGACCACTCGGCAACCCTACCGACATACGCCGTTTCGGCACCGTGGTATGCGCTGGCGGAGGTGTCGGCGTAGCCCCCATGCTGCCCATAATACGTGCGCTGAAGGCCGCTGGCAACCGTGTGCTGTCGGTGATAGCAGGACGCAGCAAGGAACTTGTAATCCTTGAGGATGAGGTTCGCGACAGCAGCGACGAGCTGACGGTGATGACCGACGACGGCTCTTATGGCCAGAAAGGCGTAGTGACCGTGGGCATTGAGCAGTTCGTGAAGCAAGAGCACGTAGACAAGATTTTCGCTATCGGCCCGCCGATTATGATGAAGTTCTGCAGCCTGTTGGCCCACAAGTACTCCATACCCAACGAGGTGTCGCTCAATACCATAATGGTAGACGGCACAGGCATGTGCGGCGCATGCCGCCTGACCATCGGAGGCAAGACGCGGTTTGTGTGCATCGACGGCCCAGAGTTCGACGGTGACCAGGTAGACTGGGATGAGATGTTCAAGCGCATGGGTACATTCAAGGATGCCGAGCGTGAGGAAATGGCACACTTCAAAGAGCATCTTGATAGCGCGTGTGCCAAAGCGGAGCCCACAGCGGGAGTTACTGATGCCGCCATACAGGACGTAGAGCCTACTGATGCGCCGCTGTCTGAGCTGACTGACCGTGACTCCGAGTGGCGCAAGGTGCTGCGCAAGGCCATGAAACCAAAGGAGCGCACCGCCATAGAGCGTGTCACGATGCCTGAGCTCGACCCACAATACCGTGCCACGACACGCACAGAGGAGGTGAACATCGGGCTGACCAAGGATATGGCCATACGCGAGGCTCACCGCTGTCTCGACTGCGCCAAGCCTACATGTATGCAAGGTTGCCCCGTGAGCATCAACATACCATCGTTCATAAAGAACATAGAGCGCGGACAGTTTCTCGCTGCCGCCAAGGTGCTCAAGAGTACGTCAGCACTGCCAGCGGTCTGCGGCCGTGTATGTCCTCAGGAGAAGCAGTGCGAGAGTCAGTGCATACACCTCAAGATGGGTGAGAAAGCTGTGGCCATAGGCTACCTTGAGCGTTTCGCGGCCGACTTCGAGCGTGAGAGCGGCATGAGCGTGACACCACAGATAGAGTCGCCCAACGGCATGAAAGTAGCCGTAGTAGGCTCTGGCCCATCGGGACTGAGCTTTGCCGGCGACATGGCGAAGAGAGGCTATGAGGTGCATGTGTTCGAGGCCCTGCACGAAATAGGCGGTGTGCTGAAATACGGCATCCCAGAATTCAGACTGCCCAACAGGATAGTGGATGTGGAGATAGACAACCTCAGGAAGATGGGCGTGCAGTTCACCACAGACTGCATAGTGGGCAAGACCATCACCGTAGATGACTTGGAAGCCGATGGCTTCAAGGGCATATTCGTGGGTTCTGGAGCCGGACTGCCCAACTTCATGGGCATACCTGGCGAGAACAGCCTGAACATAATGTCGTCTAATGAGTATCTCACACGCATCAATCTCATGGATGCAGCCAACCCACACAGCGACACGCCCATGAACTTCGGGAAGAAAGTATTGGTCGTAGGCGGCGGCAACACCGCCATGGACTCATGCCGCACAGCACGCCGACTGGGCGGAGACGTGACACTCGTCTACCGCCGTTCTGAGGAGGAGATGCCCGCACGACTTGAAGAAGTGAAGCACGCCAAAGAAGAAGGCATACACTTCCTGACACTGCACAACCCACTGGAGTATATCTCCGATGAGCGCGGTGCCGTAAGACAAGCAGTATTGCAAGAGATGCAGCTTGGAGAGCCCGATGCCTCTGGGCGGCGCAGACCCGAGCCTATACCAGGCAAAACGAAAACCATTGACGTAGACTTCGTGGTGGTGGCTGTCGGCGTATCGCCCAATCCGCTTGTGCCACGCTCTATCCCCGGGCTTCAGCTCGGACGCAAGAATACTATCGTAGTCAACGACAGTATGCAGAGTTCACGCCCCGAACTGTTTGCCGGCGGCGACATAGTGCGAGGCGGTGCCACCGTGATTCTCGCCATGGGTGACGGCCGACGGGCCGCAAGCCACATGGATGAGATGCTGAAAAACGGCTCTAAGTCTTGACAATTACGTAACCATTACAATGGCATACACCGCCTGTGGGCCACACTGAAGCCCCAAACTGCGGTGTATGCCATTATTTTCCATAACGCAAATGAACGCTTTATACACAATCCTTCTCCTCATCCTCAGCAACATATTCATGACTCTGGCATGGTACGGACATCTGAAACTGCAACAGACAGGCCTGACATCATCATGGCCATTGATAGGCATCATAGTGTTCTCGTGGGGTATAGCCTTCCTCGAATACTGCTGTCAGGTACCTGCCAACAGGATAGGCTTCGCCGGCAATGGCGGCCCGTTCAGCCTCATCCAACTGAAGGTGATACAGGAGTGCATAAGTCTGACGGTGTTTGTGGCCATCGCCAATATTCTCTTTCAGCACCAGAGTCTGCAGTGGAATCATGTGCTCGCATTCCTATTCATCATTGCCGCAGTGTACCTCGTATTCATGAAGTAGGCACACAGCACAGTCTCTACATGACACCACTTATCAAAACACACTATCATGACAACTGACTTCAAGACGATGACAGCCCGTTTGCAACGACGGTTCAACAAGGCCATCACCGACTATCAGCTGATATCCGACGGCGACAAGGTACTCGTCGGGTTGTCTGGTGGCAAGGACTCGCTGTTTCTTCTGGAGATGCTCGCCAAGAGAAGCCGCATATACAAGCCACGCTTCAGCGTAGAATGCGTGTACGTACGCATGCGCAACATCAGTTATGAGAGCGACAACGGCTACTTGCAGTCGTTCGCCGACAGACTGGGAGTGCGACTCCATATCGTAGAGACGGAGTTCGACCCAAGCACAGACCGCTGCAAGTCTCCGTGCTTCCTGTGCTCATGGTATCGCCGCAAGGCCATATTTGAGTTGGCACAACGTATCGGGTGCAACAAACTCGCACTTGGTCATCACAACGACGACATCATACATACCGCTCTTATGAACCTGCTGTTTCACGGACATCTCACATCCATGCGGCCGTTGCAGCCTTTCGACAAGATGCCACTGACCATAATACGTCCTCTCTGCCTTGAGCATGAGGCCGACATCATAGAGTATGCCCGTCATGAGGGCTACCAGAAACAGAAGAAACTGTGCCCATACGAGCACGACTCTCACCGCTCTGACATAGCAAGGCTGTATTCACAAGTAGAGGATATCACTCCCGAGGCACGATACAGTATATGGCATGCCTTGGGTTACTGACCGCCACGCCCCACCACTATAACCAGACTGATGTCATACGGAAGCGGTATCAACGCCACGGGAATGCCTGGTGAAGATACAAAAAATGCCCTGTCATACAGAATATCGCATCATGTATGACAGGGCAATGCCTTTTATTCGGTACACGGTCAGCATGTCACATCCGCAATTTGGTGCACGTCTGACAGCTACTTGTGTACAGATATGGTAAGCACTATGCCTACTTGTATTTCTTTATAAACTCATCGGCCCGTTCGTCTCCCAGTTCCTTAGCCTTCTGAAGAGCCTGAAGGCCCTCATCCTTTTTCTTCAGTTGCATGAGCGCCAATCCCTTTATAATGTATGAATCGCTGTTCTCAGGTGCGATGCGCAGACATAAGTCTGCCGCCTTCACGGCATCCTCAAAGCGGTTGACACGCAACTGCAGCGAGGCAAGCTCTGCGAAATACAGGGCCTGACGTGGATTGATGACTGCCGCATGGGCTATGTCGTTAAGGGCCTGTTGGTACTGACGCACTTTCATCTCGCACTGGTAGCGTGTATAGTAGAAAGCATCGTCAGCACGTCCTACCATCAACGTGTCATATACATTATAGTCATGCAAAGCCTTACGGTACTCACCGGCCTCATCAAGGAACTGTCCACGGGCGAGAACGTATGGAGCGGCCACGCTGTTGAGCGGCTTAGGGCACACGGATATGGCACTGTCGAGCAATGCTATGACCTCTCCGTTGTCGGCTTTCTGCTGTGTCTTGCACTGCGCGGCCTCATAAAACAGCTCCGCATTGCGCAGACTTGTGGTCGTAAGCCCAATGAACATGTCATAAGCCTTGGCATAGTCGCCTTTAGAATATACTATCTGCGCCTCACGATGCTTATATACAGGCTGTGGATCTATGGAATAGGCTTTCTGCGCTTCAGCAAGAGCATCATCGTAAGTCCATTTAGTGAATGTGGAGTCGGCAGTATAAGCAAGTTTCTGGTACATCAGTCTTGCCCATTCCGCATGAGCGTTCGCCTTGTCAGAAGCCTTGCTCATGGCCGTCTGCATGATACCAGACGCGCCGTCATAGTCGCCCCTGCTGATAAGCATCTGCGCCTTTGCTACATATCCATCAGTAGCATCGGGGTAGATATTGATAAAATCCTCGGCGTACTTCATTCTCTTTACAGAGTCGCCTTGCTCTGAGGTCATCATCAGCAACAGGGTGGCCTGTTCTTTATCACGCGGCATATCCACACGCAAGCCTGTCTGTCTGAGCAACTGATCGGTGAGAGAGAGTCCATTGGTCTGTATGCTGTCAGCGAAAAATACATCCGTGGCATGCGACTCAGCACCGTCCTGAGACGACTGCAACATACCAAGAAGCAAGCCCTTGTCATTGACTACCGGGCAACCATCCATATTCTCTGGGGCCTTGCCTTCAAATATATAGTAAGCATACTTGTCCATGAACTTCTCACTGCGGGCAAGCTCCAGAGAGTTAATTAGCGGTTTCTTGTCAGAGAAACTCACCGCCCACATCTTCGCGCCCTTTGTAGCTGCCGCAGCAGCCGGCTTCAACGGCACGGTCTTGGCCGCTATACGGAACTTGCAGATGTCGTAAAGTTCATTGGCTCCTATCACAGTCTGTACATCATGTTTATTGCCTTCTGCATCCACTATCACTGCCGACGCGGCGTTGACGAACGGAGTCCACGAGCTGATGCCTACACCGTCAGCTCCTATAAAGAATCCATGCGTAGAGCCCTTCAGTGAGCCGTCCTTGTCAAAAGTAGAGAGAGTGAACACCGAACCCGCCGCTTTCTTTACAGGAGCGGGCTGTGCCATCATCATAACAGAGGAAAATACTGCTATCAGCAGTGCTATTGTCTTTTTCATCAAAACGATATTTAATGTTTAAGTTCTATTGTTTCTTTAGCAACTCACGTGCGTTGTCCATAGCGGCCTGTGTCACCTCACTGCCACTAAGCATCTGTGCTATCTCCACGACACGCTGGTCTGGGGTGAGCATCGTCATACGACTCGACGTGCCAGCGGCCGTCTCTTCCTTCGATACCTTATAATGTGTAGTACCGAAAGCTGCTATCTGAGGCAGGTGTGTTATGCTTATGACCTGTCGGTCGTTGCCGCCCATCTCCCTCATGATACATGCCATCTGCTCCGCTACGCGCCCACTCACGCCTGTATCTATCTCATCAAATATTATAGTAGGCAAATCCACAGCGCTGCCTATCATTGCCTTGAGCGACAACATCACTCGGGCAATCTCGCCGCCCGATGCCACCTGAGCCACAGACTGCATCGGCGAGCTGGAGTTTGCGCTGAAGAGAAACACTATCTTGTCTGCCCCGTCGGCATTGACAGGCACCTGTGACATGTCAACTTTAAAACGGACTTTAGGTATGCCAAGCGGTATAAGCCTGTCGGACATTTCCTTCTCCACCACAGCTGCTGCCTTTCTGCGCAGCGATGTGAGCTCCGCAGCAGCAGCCTCGCAGTCAGTCTTGAGTTGCGCCACGTGTTTCTCAAAGTGTTTTATGGTCTCCTCGCCTGTATCTATCGACTCCACACGTGCCGCCACACTGTTGAGATGCTCTATCAGTCCGCTCACGGTATCGACATGATACTTATGCTGAAGCGAGTAGATGGTGTCAAGGCGGTCGTTCACCTGTTGCAGCTCACGGGGATTGAAGTCTATGTCCTCAATGCCAGAGGATATATCATTGGCTATATCCTTGAGTTCTATATAGCAATTGTCGAGCCTCGACGAAAGTTCCTTGGCTGGCCCATACACAGCCGACACGTCATCTACATACGACAATACCGACTTCAATTTGTCTATCACCCCGCCATCCTCACCATCAAGACAAGACGATGAAAGAAACAAAGCCGTCTTTATCTCCTCGGCATGACTCATTGTCTCGCTTTTCAGTTCAAGCTCCTCCTGCTCACCATCATGCAAGTCGGCCTCGGAGAGTTCTTTCATCTGATAACGCAGGAAGTCGGCCTCAGCCATGTTCTCAGACAGTTTACGCCGCATATCGTTGAGTTCTGCGACAGCGTTGACATAATCATCGTAAAGCCTACGGTATGCTTTCAGCTGAGAGGCATCATCGGCAATGATGTCCACTACGTTCATTTGGAAATTCTCTTTTCCAAGCAGCAAGTTCTGATGCTGGCTGTGTACGTCGATAAGATGCTCTCCAAGCTCACGCAGCGCGGCAAGTGTCACTGGTGTGTCGTTGACAAATGCCCGACTCTTGCCAGCCGCACTTATCTCTCTTCGCAGCAGACACTCATCGGGATTGTAGTCGAGGTCGTTGCTGTCGAAGAACGCCTTGATAACGCCCGACTTATCATGACCAAGCCCGAACACCGCCTCCACGACGCATTTCGATGCTCCCGACTTCACCTGACGGACATCCGCACGATTGCCAAGAAGCAGTCCTATGGCCCCAAGGATAATACTCTTTCCCGCACCAGTCTCACCTGTGATGACAGAAAAGCCCGAATGGAAAGATATGTCAAGCTCATCTATGAGCGTGAAATTTCTTATATATAGTTTTTTCAGCATATTCTCGCATATTATATTATGGTATATAGCGTGCCCGATTATCACCTGTGGCGCGTCTTGGCGGCTGACTTCAGCATGCCGAAGCCACAGAATACCGTCCGTGTCACTCCTTTATCTGCTCCCAAGCGCGGTTCTGACTCGCGTTGATAGAGAACAGAATGTCATACACAGACTCTTTCTCCTTCTGCGTACCCTTGCCTTTATAGATATTGGCAAGCTCATCCCGCTTATAGTCTGTCCATATTTGCGGAAGCATACTCATAGGTTTGTCCTCATGGCACTTCTTCAATCCCGTCTCCAACGCCGTCGTTATGTTTGTCCGTCCACGCTCTGCGTTTGAGGCCATCTCATCAAGTCCTGTACGATAATAGTCATACTGCAGTTGTCTAAATGGCTTCATTGCCCCGTCAAGATAGTCATTGATTATGGCGAAACGGTTGCGGTCGTTGTCAAAAGCCTTCCACCCGGGGAAGTTAAGGTTCTGACTTCCGTTGGCGATATTCATGCATCTCTGCAGCACATCCTCACCACCCATCGGTGCGAACGTGTCGAGATTGATGCCTATAATGAGATAGGCGTAGTATGCGAAGAGTGCCGTCAACTGATTGTCTATGGTCTCCTCATTGAAGTTAAGTTGGTCAAACTGAGCATACTCGAAGTTGAAGTCGTTGTCCGTAATACTGTAAAACGTAGAACTGTAACTCGAGTTGTAGGCCGTCCTCGTAGCCTGAATGAGTGCCTTGCAAGTGAACACATTAGATGCCTTGTCGTATTTAGTGACCGTGATATTGAAACTGCACGGTATGCGCTCATTCTTCTGAAACTGCAAGTTGGTCCACTGCCTGTCATTGACAAACTGAGTAAGATTGTTGGATAAGTCATCAAAGACACTCGCATCGGTGCCTTGTATCTGGTTGTGATTGACAGTAATACGTGCATTAAGCTCCTGTGCGTGAGCCATAGAAGGCACCATTACGAGCAAGCAAAGCGGCATAAGCATGCCACAGCAGCCAGCAAGCCACCTCGCAGAAAGTGCCCTAAGAAGTCCGTGATATGTATTCATGTCCCTATTCCTAAAAAAGTAGATGTCTAAGACGTACTGTCAGATGTCGCCACAGGCTCAGATGATGCGCTCAAGCTCATCTATAATATCCACAGCCACCTCCGACTTAGGTTTCTTATCAAACGCCTTCTCGTAGTCCTTGCCTATGATTGTAATCTGATTCTGGTCCGTGCGGAAGCACGTACCCTCATTACGGAGGCTGTTGAGCACTATGAAGTCGGCATTCTTCGACTCCAGCTTATGCCGCGCATTGGTATTCTCGTCATTGGTCTCGAGTGCGAAACCTATGACACGCTGGCCCTCGCGCTTCATACGTCCTATCTCGGCGGCGATGTCACGCGTAGGCTCCAGCTCAAGAGTCATGCCCACACCCTTCTCACGCTTTATCTTCGTGTCAGCCACGTCCTTAGGAGTAAAATCGGCAACGGCAGCCGACAGCACAGCCACATCGGCATCGGCAAACTCACGTATGGCCGCATCGTACATCTCACGGCTGCTCTCCACGTCTATACGCCGTATTCCCTTGGAGCACGACAGAGCCACAGGCCCGGCCACCAGTGTGACATCAGCGCCACGACGCGAGCACTCCTCCGCAATGGCGAATCCCATCTTGCCGCTCGAATAGTTGCCAACGAACCGCACAGGGTCTATCTTCTCGTACGTAGGCCCGGCCGTTATGACCACCTTGCGTCCCCTCAGCGGCGATGCGGCGGCCTTGCTGAAATAGTCATCAAGCTGCTGCACTATGCGCTCAGGCTCCTCCATGCGGCCCTTTCCCTCAAGTCCGCTTGCAAGAAATCCGCTCTGCGGCTCAATGATTATATTGCCATACGACTGCAGACGGCTCAAGTTGGCGGCAGTAGACGGGTGGGCATACATGTCAAGATCCATGGCGGGAGCTATGAACACAGGTGCCTTCATAGACAGGTATGTGGTGACAAGCATGTTGTCGGCAATGCCATTGGCCATCTTCCCAAGCGTACTCGCCGTGCAAGGGGCCACGAGCATGGCATCAGCCCACATGCCCAAAGCCACATGCGAGTGCCAGCTTCCGTCACGCTGTGAGAAGAACTCCGAGATGACGGGCTTCTGCGTGAGGGCCGACAGCGTGATAGGCGTGATGAACTCCTTGCCGGCAGGAGTAATAACCACCTGCACCTCAGCCCCCTGTTTCACGAGGAGACGTATTATATTGCACGACTTGTATGCGGCTATTGAGCCTGTTATGCCCAACACTATTTTCTTTCCTTTCAGCATTATTACTACTTTATAATATTACGGAGTACGCATCCATGGCATGCGTCGTCAGCGATACGTGCATGCCTACTATGCGAAATCATGCCACCGCCAGCCTACGGCCCATACAGTGAGAGCCACGTAATGCCCGACGGTGGCATGAACATGTGTCAGCGTTTGGTGAGCTCGCGCAGACGTATGCGCGTCAGCACCTGCTTGGTGTTGTAGGTGAAGTCGCCGGCAAGCATCCAACTGAAGTAGCCGGGCTCCCTGTGCAGTACCTCCACGACGGGCTTGCCCTTGTGCTTCCCGAAGTTGAACACCTCCTGACGGAGCGGCTTGCCATCCTTGTCCATGACAGGCTTGCCTACGCTATCGACAACAGGCTTCCACACTATGCGTCCTGCAAAATCTACATTATCGTTGACCTTGGAGAACTCAGCGAGGTAGTCCATGTCATTGGGCAGCTGCCTGTTCGGTTCCTCCTGCACCTCAGGGCTGTACTTGTCGAGCTCGCCCATCAGCACACGATACGTAGCCTCCGTGTCCTCATCGGCACGGTGGGCCTGGAAGTCGTCCTCCATCTTACGCCCACAGTAGAACTTGTATGCTGCCGCGAGGTTGCGGCGCTCCATCTTATGGAATATGGTCTGCACGTCGATAAGACGACATCTTGAGAAGTCGAAGTCTATGCCAGCCCTTAGGAACTCCTCCGCGAGCATGGGGATGTCGAAATGATTGGAGTTGTATCCTGCGAAATCGCACCCCTTGAACGTAGCCTCCAACGTAGAGGCCAGCTCCTTGAACGTCTTGGCCGATGCCACATCGCCATCGCTTATGCCCGTGAGAGCCTCCACCTCGGCAGGTATGTGGCGGCCGGGGTTGACGAAGAAACTCTCGCGTAGCTCCTCGCCAGACGGCATCACCTTAATATATGAAATCTGTATTATCCTGTCGTTGACAAGGTCAAGCCCCGTCGTCTCCAAGTCGAATACGATGAGGGGTTTTGTAAGTTTCAGTCTCATGTCACACGCGGTCAGTCATTCAAAAGCATTGGCATTATAAGCATGAGCACATCCTCATTATCATGTCCCTGCGTGGGGACGATGACACCGGCACGGCTTGGGTCGGCGAGCTTCACGGTCACCTCCTCGCTGTCGAGATTGGTGAGTATCTCGCTGAGCGAACTGCCCTTGAAACCTATGTCCATGGGCTTGCCAGAGTAGTCGCATGTCATCGTCTCCTTCGCGCTTGTAGAGAAGTCTATATCCTCAGACGTGAGCACGAGCTTGCCTGTCTCGAGGTGCAAGCGCACCAACTGGTTGCTCTCGCTGGCGAAGGGGAGCACGCGGCGCAGCGCACCGATGAGCGACTTGCGGTCTATGGTCAGCTCATTGGGGTTGTCCTTAGGTATCACCGAGTTGTAGTTGGGGTAGCGTCCCTCTATCAAGCGGCATGTGAGCGTGGCATCGGCGGTGGCAAACATCGCCATGTTGCTGTCAAACTTCGCCACTACATCGTCGGCAGACTTTGCCAGCATGACCTTCAGAAGTCCTGCCGGCTTCTTAGGCAGGATGAAAGACGTGGGAGTCTCGCTCTTGACAAGGAAGTTGCGGTTGCGCACAAGTTTATGACCATCGGTGGCAACCACGGACATACACTCATCGGTTATGTCGAAGAACACGCCGTTCATGACCGGACGCAGCTCGTCCTGAGCCGTCGCAAACAGTGAGCGCGTGATGTTGTCAACGAGCACGCTGGCACCCATCATCACGGTCATGGCACCATCCGACATGGCCTGTGCCTTAGGAAACTCCGCCCCACTCTGCGCCACGAACTGGTACATACCGTTCTGATAGATAATCTTCAGGCCGAGGGTATCGGTGTCAATGTCGAATGTGAGCGGCTGCTCGGGCAGCTCCTTCACGGCATCGAGTATTGTCTTGTTGGGCAGGGCGAAGCATCCGTCGCCATCGCACTGGTCGAGCGGAATGACAGCCGTCATCACGTTCTCCTTGTCGCTGGCCGTAAGGGTCAGTTGTCCGTTGTTCACTTCGAAGAGGAAGCAGTCGAGTATCGGCAATGAGTTCTTGCTGTTGATTACTCTTGAAAGGGTCAGCAGCTGGCCATTGAGCACGCTGCTTGATAATGTAAATCGCATCTGTATTGTACCTTTAATATTGTTCTACATTATATATACATGCCACCCTCATGAGACATAGGCCACAACACATGCACCGTCTGGCAGACGGGCCTTGCAAGCTGAGGTTTACACGTCAGAAAGGGCGTTTTTTAATTAGCTACAAAAATACAAAAAAGGGGTGGACTGAACAAAAAAAGCAGTATTTATTTTGTTTTTATCAACTATATTTATTAATTTCGCAAGCAATTTTTAATACACACAAATTTAATCAAACAGTTTATGGAATTACAAGGAAAAGTCATAGCTGCGCTTCCCGAGAAGAGCGGCACTTCAGCCCGCGGTGAATGGAAAGTGCAGGAGTTCGTCATCGAGACGCACGACCAGTATCCCCGTAAGATGGTGTTCAGCGTATTCGGTGCCGACAGACTGCAGCGCTTCAACATAAGTGTAGGTCAGGAAGTATCGGTGTCTTTCGACATAGACGCACACGAATACAACGGCCGTTGGTTCAACAGCATCAGAGCTTTCGACGTAAGACAGGTAGACCCTGCCGCCACAAGTCAGATAGACCCTGCCGTTGCCGCCACACAGTTCACCGCCGCTCCGGCCACAGCAGCTCAGCCGAAGGCCGACCCATTCAGCGCACCTGCCGCCGACAACAGCAGCGCCGACGACCTTCCTTTCTAATTGCCAGGCAGCAAGCAATCCATAATCCATACGTAATGGGGCATCCACACAGGCTCCGCTACATATCGATTATGGATTTTTTGTATCCCCATGTCGCCGCATTATTGGCCGCGACGGACTAAGCCTCATAACATAATGGTTATCAGCCAATTGCAAAACGGGCCGTTTTACACTGCGAAATGGGCCATTTTGCATGATGAAATGGGCCGAATCACATCGCGAAATGGGCCGTTTTGCGAACGAGTCTTGCCCAGACATTCAGACGAGCGTCGCACTGCCATATTACGACAGGGCATCTTCTGCTCCAGCGATACAGCAAAACCACATTTCACAACACCCCACACTCACAATCACAAAGCACATCATAAGCATGGAACGCAAGCATCA
Source organism: Prevotella sp. (assembly GCA_022775985.1). Taxonomy (GTDB): domain Bacteria; phylum Bacteroidota; class Bacteroidia; order Bacteroidales; family Bacteroidaceae; genus Prevotella. The sequence goes on along the minus strand of JALFIM010000041.1, from coordinate 45,206 downwards.
CTTCTTCAATACCGACTCCGATGAGCTCCGCCGCAAGCAACTCATCACGCGCATAGAGGCAGCCCTCGCCCACATGTCACTGCCCGAGCTGGAGGCCCTCGGCTACGACATGTTCACCAAAGGCTACATCGACGACATGGTGTGACCTCTCACACGCGTCGCACACACGCCCACGCACGTGCCCTGCCACGTCCTGCACAGCACACATACGCACACCACTCCGCACATCATCAGCACAGCATCAATCCGCTGACGTAAAGATTTGTAAAAATGAACGGTTGCGGATTTAAGAGCCGTTAATATGTTAAATTGGAATGTTAAAATGGAATAAAGATATAGGACAAAATGGCATATTAACAAAAATTGCGCCTATTTTTGCACCCGACAAGTCAAGAAATGCCCGACTATGCGTCGCGGCACACTATTGGAAAAGTAAACAATTAATCAAAAAGACGTACAATATGAAAAAGTATTCGAACTACTTGATTGGCGCGATGTGCATCGCATCGGTTGCATTCTCGGCCGGATCTTTCATTAAGGTGAACGCAGCAAGCACTGCTACCGCCGTACCAGGACAACCCGTAGACCTCACTTATGCGGCAGAGAAGTCTTTGCCGTCTGTCGTACACATACTCAACACACGCAACAGCAAGATGCAGACCGTGGAGATGGAGAGCGACCCGTTCGGCGATTTCTTCAGTGACCCGTTCGGATTCTTCGGCAATCCCAACCGTGGTGACGGCAACAAGCAGAAGAGACAGTACCGCACACCAAAGCAGCAAGGCTCCGGCTCTGGTGTCATCATATCGGCTGACGGCTACATCGTGACCAACAACCACGTTGTGGAAGGCGCCGACGAGCTGACCGTGACACTCAACGACAACAAGGAGTACTCCGCACGCATCATAGGTACTGACAAAACGACAGACCTCGCGCTTATAAAGATTGACGGGAAAAACCTCCCGGCCATCACCATAGCCGACAGTGAGAACATCAAAGTGGGCGAATGGGTACTCGCAGTGGGCAACCCCTTCAACCTCACCAATACCGTCACGGCCGGCATAGTAAGCGCAAAGGGCCGCTCGCTCTACCAGAACGGTGTGGAGTCGTTCATACAGACCGATGCCGCCATCAACCCCGGCAACTCTGGAGGAGCACTCGTCAACACCAAGGGTGAGCTCATCGGCATCAACGCCATGCTGTACTCGCAGACAGGTTCGTTCAGTGGATATGGCTTCGCCATCCCTACCTCCATCATGAACAAGGTGGTGGACGACCTCAAGAAGTACGGAACGGTGCAGCGTGCCATGATAGGCATACAGGGACAGGACGTGAAAAACTATGTTGACGCGCAGAAGAACGACGGCAAGGACGTAGACCTCGGCACCATGGAGGGTATATACGTGGCCAAGGTAGTGGACGAGAGCGCGGCACAGGATGCCGGCATCAAGACTGGCGACGTTATCATCTCCGTAGACGGAAAGGCCGTCAGCAAGATGGCAGAGCTCCAAGAGATTCTCGCACAGAAGCGTCCTGGCGACAAGGTATCGGTGACTTTCCTGCGCGACAAGCACAAGACCACCAAGAGCGTGGTGCTCAAGAATGAGCAAGGCAACACCAAGGTGGTGCAGAAAGCCGACCTCGACATCCTCGGCGGCACATTCCGTGAGGTGACAGCCGAGACCAAGCGCCAGCTCGGCATAAGCTACGGTCTTGAGGTGATGAAGGTAAGCGGCGGCCGCCTCAAGGAGCAGGGAGTGAGCAAAGGCTTCATCATACAGAAGGTGAACGACACACCCATAAAGACTGTTGACGAGCTGCAGCAGGTAGTGAAGGAGGCTTCCACAAGCAGTTCGCCTGTGCTCTACATCCAGGGCGTGTTCCCGACAGGCAAGAAGGGCTACTATGCCATAGCACTGCAAGACAACTGATAATGCCGTATGACGGACATACGGTGGCATGATATGGTCGCCGTCACTGCCACGCAGACCGTGTACTCACATAGATAAAGGATTTGACGCAGACCGCACATCGCGGTATGCGTCAAATCCTTTTCTCGTCTTGGGCATCTGCAAAATGTAGTATCACAGACTGCGAGGTGTGTATCACGACCATACACTAAGGGTAAGAAAAGCCGAGACAAGTCCTATACCCACCGAAAAACGAAATGAATACTTGTGCATATCGATTTGTTTTCATAAATTTGTACCCCACAACGACACGGCTGTACAAGCCCGTGTATTTACCATTACAGTCTACGATGACTCTGAAAGAGATATTGACACGCACAAGCCACTTGCCGGCATCACAGATAGCCGATGCCGTAAACCAGTCACTGGCAGACCATCACGCCACCATAGTAACGGCACCTCCCGGAGCGGGTAAGTCCACGCTGCTGCCACTGACCATTCTCACAGGAGGCCATATCAGCGGCAAGATACTGATGCTCGAGCCACGGCGCATAGCCGCAAGGCAGATAGCCGAGCGCATGAGCAGCCTTCTTGACGAGCCCGTAGGGCGGTCGGTAGGTTACAGGGTGAGGTTTGAGACCTGCGTGTCAAGCGCGACACGCATAGAAGTCCTGACCGAAGGCATCCTGACACGGATGCTCGTAAGCGACCCGACGCTTGACGGTGTGGGCCTCGTCATATTCGATGAGTTTCACGAGCGCAACATAAACTCCGACCTCGCATTGGCACTCGTTCGGCAGACACAGCAGATTATACGTCCCGACCTCAAGATTCTGGTCATGTCGGCGACTATCGACACCGATGATGTATGCAGCCGACTGCACGCCCCTCTCATCAAGAGCCAGGGACGCATGTATCCCGTAGACATAGTATATGCGTCCGACGACACCGATGTGATGGCCATACCGCAAACCGTAGCAGCCACCGTCAGCCGCGCACGCCGCGAGCACAGCGGCGACATTCTGGCATTTCTGCCGGGACAAGGAGAGATTGCGAGGTGTGCCGAACTGCTCGAGGGGCAGCTCAGCTGCACGGACATATACCAGCTTTACGGCAACTTGTCGCCAGAGATGCAGCGGCGGGCCATAATGCCTTCGGCCGATGGCCGCCGCAGGGTGGTGCTCGCCACTCCCATAGCAGAGACATCCCTTACCATAGAAGGGGTGCGCATAGTGGTAGACTCCGGCTTCTGCCGCTCATTGGTACACGACGCACGCACCGGCATGAGCCACCTTGAGACGACACGTATCAGCATGGACATGGCCACGCAACGGGCCGGACGGGCTGGGCGCATGGCTGAAGGCACGTGTTACAGACTATGGACGAAGAGTTCGGAGCACCTGATGGCCGACCACCGCGAGCCCGAGATATCATACGCCGACCTGTCATCCACCCTGCTCGGCGTGTCAGCTTTCGGTGAGAACGACATAGAGTCGCTGCCATGGCTAACTTGTCCGCCACACGGCAATGTGATGAAAGCGCGTCAACTCCTTGTAATGCTCGGCGCGACGGATGCCAGTGGGGCTATCACTCCGCTCGGAAAGCGCATGGCGGCATTGCCATGTCATCCGCGAATGGCAAGGATGATACTATGCGCCACGAGCCAGACCATGAAGAGCCTTGCCTGTGACATAGCCGCCATACTTGAGGAGAAGGACCCAATGGCGGCGACAGCCGACTCTGACATGGCTTTGCGCATATCGGCACTGCGGTCGGAAAGAAGGCGCAACACACCTGGCCGATGGGCACGCATAGCCCACATAGCAAGCGAATACCGCAGGATGGTACGTGCCGATGAGGACAACAGTGCCATAGCACCGCACGATGTTGGCATGCTCATAGCACACGCCTACCCCGAGCGCATAGCCAGAGCCACAGACGGCAGTGGCCACTTCAGGCTCGCGAGTGGCGACAACGTGACCGTAGACAGCACAGACACCATGACGGCATACTCATGGATAGCGATAGCCTCACTCAACACCTCGGGCAGCAACGGCCGTGTATTCCTCGCCGCACCCGTTGACCCTGCTTGCCTTGACGGCCATATCGTCACCGAGCGCGACAATATATCGTGGGACAGCAAGCAGGGATGCATCGTAGCACAGCACGAACGACGTATAGGCAAGCTCACCATCGACAGCAAGCCCATACACGATGCCGACCATGAACTGATAGTACGTACTGTATGCGAGGCCGCAAAGAAAGACGGACTCAGCATGTTCAGTTGGAGCGATGAGCTCACTATACTGCAACAAAGGGCCACAAGGGTTGCCGAATGGCACCCCGAACTCGGCATACCTGACATATCCACAGCACGCCTCATGGCATCAGCCGCTGAATGGCTACCGCTATACATCGACCAGAACGGGCGTACCATGACCACAATAGCCGAACTGAAGAAGATAGACATGCGCGACGTGGCATGGGGACTCATACCATACGACTGCCAGATGGCGATAGACCGACTTGCCCCAACGCACATACGCGTACCGACAGGGAGCAACATACGGATAGACTACCGCACAGGAGCGGAGGCTCCTGTACTCAGCGTTAGGCTGCAAGAATGCTTCGGCATGGAGCAGACCCCATGCGTTAACGACGGCAGACAGCCTGTACTGATGGAACTGCTGTCACCGGGCTATAAGCCCGTACAGCTCACGCAGGACTTGCAGAGTTTCTGGAAGAACACATACTTCGAGGTGCGCAAGGAGCTCAGAAGGCGTTATCCCAAGCACTACTGGCCCGAGAATCCACTGGAGGCAGAAGCCGTAAGGGGCGTAAGACGCACACGACAGAGATGACGGCAAGCCACTGCCAGCACATCTCTTACACACCACCTACCACCATTACTATATATACTATAATGACAAGGAAAACTTCTCTCATAACAATAGTAGCCATATTGCTCGCTGCCTCGGCATGGGTCATAGTACAGAATACGGGACGTGAGCCGAAGGCCATAGCCTCCATAGCTGACATCAAGGGCTGCATCATAGGCGTACAGCTCGGTACTACTGGCGATGTCAAGGCTTCAGCACTGGAGAAAGAAGGCCATAACGAGGTGGAACGCTACACCAAGGCCGCCGATGCCGTGCAGGCACTGACGCAGGGAAAGATAGACTGCGTGGTAGTGGACGAGCAGCCAGCCTACGCTTTCTGCCGACAGACAAACGGCATAAGGGTTCTGGCAGAGCCGCTATCCACGGAATACCTCGCCATGTGTCTCGCCAAACCAGACTCCATAATGGCCCGTATGGTGAACAACGCCATACGTACTCTGAAACAAAAAGGCATCATAGACACTATAATAGACAGACATATAAAAGGCGATGCAAGCACTGCCTACACCCCGAAGCGCGGCGGCAGGGCGGCAGGAGTGCTCACAGTAGCGACAAACGCCACCTTCAAGCCATACGAGTACTACGACCATGGCAACATAGTGGGCATAGACATCGACATAGCTCACGCCATAGCAGATGAGCTGAACATGGATATCAAGGTGGAGGACATGGAGTTTGATGCCATAATAGCAGCCATACAGAACGGCAAGGCACGCATCGGAGCGGCCGGCATGACCGTGACACCTGAGAGAAAAGGCAGCGTCCTCTTCACGGAGCCATACGCCACATCACGGCAGATGGTCATCGTGAGAGACAATAACGGCAGCGCGACGGCAGGACACGGCATCATAAGCCGTTTCAAAAACAACTTCATAGCCGACGGCAGATACACCTATCTGCTCAAAGGACTCGGCAACACGCTCATCATCACAGTCTGCGCCATGCTCATATCCCTGCTGCTCGGCACGCTGATAGCTGTCATCAGGACTACCCACGACAACAACGGCAGCATGCCGATAGCCAACATCCTGTGCAAGACATACCTTATGATTATACGCGGCACGCCCACTATGGTGCAGCTCCTGATAATATATTATGTGGTGTTCGCCGCAGTAGACATAAGCAAGGTGCTGGTGGCCGTGGTGGCCTTCGGCCTCAACTCCGCCGCATACCTTGCCGAGGTGATACGCTCGGGAATAATGGCCGTAGACAAAGGACAGATGGAGGCAGGGCGCAGTCTTGGCCTCTCGTACGCCACCACGATGCGCCGCATAGTCATGCCACAGGCTTTCAAGAACGTGCTCCCGGCCATAGGCAACGAGCTCATCACCCTTCTCAAGGAGACATCCATAAGCGGATATATCGGACTTACAGACCTGACGAAGGGCAGCGACATAATACGTTCCATCACATACGATGCCATGATGCCCCTCGGTCTGGTAGCCGCCATATACTTCATGCTCGTCATTGCCCTGTCAACAGGCATAAGCAGAATAGAGAAACGAATGAGAAAGAATGAATACAGATAACGCCCTCCACAACACAAGCAGCCAGTGCGCCACGACATGCGGCGGCACATACGCCGACATACTCATAGAAGTGAAAGATGTGGGAAAGTCGTACGACGGCACGCATTACGTGCTCGACGGTATATCCACCACTATATCAAGGGGTGAGGTGACGGCCATCATAGGGCCATCAGGCTGTGGCAAGAGCACGTTCCTGCGCTCCCTCAACCGCCTTGAGACCGTCACCTCAGGACAAATACTCTTTGAGGGTACAGACATCACGTCGCCCTCTACCGACATAGACAGGCTTAGACGCCACATAGGCATGGTATTCCAGCAGTTCAACCTGTTTCCCAACATGACAATAAAGCAGAACGTGACGCTTGCCCCTACCGTGCTTGGCCTGATGTCGAAGGCCGAGGCCGACGCACGCGCCATGGAACTGCTTGCGCGTATAGGCCTGGCCGATGCGGCAGACAGCTACCCTCAGAGGCTGTCGGGAGGCCAGAAGCAGCGCATAGCGATAGTGAGGGCCCTCGCCATGGCCCCCGATGTGATGCTTTTCGACGAGCCCACGTCGGCACTCGACCCAGAGATGGTGGGCGAAGTGCTCAGCCTGATGCGCGAACTGGCCGAGGGTGGAATGACTATGGTCGTGGTGACACACGAAATGGCGTTCGCACGCGAGGTAGCCAACCGCGTGCTGTTCTTCAGCGACGGCAAGATAACAGAGGAAGGCACGCCATACGACATATTCAACGCTCCTGAATCGCCACGCCTTAAAGACTTCCTCAGCAAGATGCTGTGACCCATCCAGCGGCAGACACAGACCTGCTTGTGGGCACCCATAACTGCGGCAGACTACCCGAACCATCACGATGGCCTATCCATTCCGACATACATACACCCATATAGGCAACACATGACAATACACTAATCAAAACAAACCTGATATGATACAACTCAACAAAATCATCATGGCGGCTGCCCTGGCCTCAGCTACGGCGATGCAAGGGCATGCCCTCACGCCCGTCAAGCAGCCCACGGCAGCCGTAATCCGACAGTCGTTCGCCGTAGGCGACAAGTCGTTCATGCTCAACGGCAAACCGTTTGTGGTAAAAGCGGCGGAGATACACTATCCCCGCATACCACGCCAGTACTGGGAGCACCGCATAAAGATGTGCAAGGCTCTCGGCATGAACACCATCTGCATATACATATTCTGGAACATACATGAGCAGAAAGAGGGCGTGTTCGACTTCGAGGGGCAGAACGACGTGGCGGCCTTCTGCCGTCTCGCACAGAAAAACGGCATGTACGTCATCGTGAGACCTGGCCCATACGTGTGCGCAGAATGGGAGATGGGCGGTCTGCCATGGTGGCTGCTGAAGAAGAAAGACATCAGACTGCGCGAGCAAGACCCGTACTTCATGAGCTGCGTAGACAGGTTCGAGAAGAAGGTAGCCGAACAGCTCGCACCACTCACGATAGGACGTGGCGGCCCAATCATCATGGTACAGGTGGAGAACGAGTACGGAAGCTACGGTGAGGACAAGGCATACATAGCACAGATACGCGACACGCTGCGCAAATACTGGGACTCCCCGACGGCCAAGACAACGCTCTTCCAATGCGACTGGAACTCAAACTTCGAGCGTAACGGCCTCGATGACCTCACGTGGACCATGAACTTCGGCACAGGTGCCAACATCGACGACCAGTTCCGCCGCCTGCGACAGCTCCGCCCGGACTCTCCCCTCATGTGCTCCGAGTTCTGGAGCGGATGGTTCGACAAATGGGGAGCACGCCATGAGACCCGCCCTGCCAAGGACATGGTGGCAGGCATCGACGAGATGCTGTCTAAAGGCATATCTTTCTCGCTCTACATGACGCACGGTGGCACCTCTTTCGGCCACTGGGCCGGTGCCAACTCGCCGGGATTCGCGCCCGACGTGACGAGCTACGACTACGATGCGCCTATCAATGAGTACGGTGAGCCCACGGAGAAATACTGGCTGCTGCGCAACACCCTTGCCAAATATGCCGACAAGAAACTGCCGCCCGTGCCGTCAAAGGCCGCAAGCATCATAAGCATTCCGCGCCTCACGCTCAAGTACGGAGCACCGATACAGTGCGGAGCCGACAGCACGGCAGAGAGCCGCGAGCCACTGACCTTTGAGGACATGAACCTCGGCTACGGCTCGATGATATACAACACGGCCCTGCCCAGCACTGAAGGCGGCAGCACACTCAGCATAGACGGGCACGACTTCGTGCAGGTGTTCATCAATGACACGTACATAGGCAAGATAGACCGCGTGAAGAACGAGCACACTCTCATGCTTCCACCCACGCATAAAGGAGATACCTTGACGCTGCTCGTAGAGGGCATGGGGCGCATAAACTTCGGCCGTGCGATAAAAGACTACAAGGGTATCATAGGCGACGTGAGGCTCACTGCCGAGGCAGACGGCGACGAACTGACATGGAACCTGAAGGACTGGCGCATGCGGAGGATAGCCGACGACTACCAGACGGCCATCCGTGCCCTCACCACTCCACGCAAAGACATCTTCTACTCCGGCGACATACCGGGCAAGGCCGGCTACTACCGCGCCACATTCAACCTGAAGTCTACCGGCGACACATTCCTCAACATGGAGACATGGGGCAAGGGACAGGTCTACGTCAACGGTCATGCCTTAGGGCGTTTCTGGTCAATAGGACCACAGCAGACCCTCTATTGCCCCGGCTGCTGGCTGAAGAAGGGCTCCAACGAGATAGTGGTACTCGACGTAGTGGGCCCCAAGAATCCGACAGTATGGGGACAGACAAAGCCCGAGCTCGACAAGCTGCAGCTCGAGAAGTCGGTAAAGCACAACAATATAGGCGACAAACCAGATCTCAACTCCTCAACTCCCGCGGCAAGGGGAGACATGAGCAACGGAGGCGGTTGGCAGACAGTGCGATTCGACAAGCCCGCATCAGGGCGCTACATGGCGATAGAATGCACATCGACACACGACGGCAAGCCCTGTGCCATAGCCGAACTGTACTTGCTCGGTGCCAACGGCAAGCGCATAGCACGCGACCAATGGGCGGTGAAATATGCCGACTCCGAGGAGCTGCAAGGCAACCACACAGGCGACAAGGCGTTCGACTTGCAGGAGTCAACCTACTGGCAGACAGAGAAGTCGGCCCCTACACCACATCTGCTCGTCATAGACCTCGGCTCCAAGCAGACCGTCACCGCCATGGAATACTTGCCACGTATGGAGCAGGGAGCACCAGGATGCATAAAGTCGTACAGCATATATGTATATTGACATTATGCCGACTGTCGGCCAATAGCCGCGCCATGGCAGCAGCCATAAACCCAAGCCATACAGCGCATGATGCCAAGCCACACGCCACATGACACCAGGCAGCATCAGCCACATGGCGATACTGTATTATAAAATGGGCCGTTTCGCAGTGCGATTCGGCCCATTTCGCAAGCTAAAACGGCCCATTTCGCATTGCGAAATGGGCCGTTTTGTAACACGTTGTATATCAATGTGTTTTATAAACTATCCAAGGAGCATTTACTTAATGCCCATTAATACTACACCATCAGCTATGCACATATTCACAACAACGCCATGAGGGCACAGCACGCTACACATGCTATGCTCTCATCACAGATATGCCACTACCATGAGGCTGCTTATATAAGCATGTGTAGCCATACAGGCACATCACTTCTTGGGCACGAACGTCTCCCAAGTCTGGTCGCTATAAAATATCCGTATCTCCGTGATTGAACGCTGCGGAATGTCAATTTTATTTACCATCCGCCGATTGTCACCGAATCCTCCTTGTTGTCCGCCAAACGGTACACCGTATGACGAAGCGTCAGGCAGACTGGGCTGCGCGTCACCGAAGTCAAGAGCCGACTCTGCATCAGGTGATGTGCTGGCCGCAGACGGGTCTGACGGGGTGGAGGAATCTCCATCGGCTGACGACACATCATCATTATACATCTGGCCAACGCCAAACATCAGCCAGTCGGTAGAGATGTCGGGGAGACTTTTCTTGATAGCCTCTACGATGGAAAGGGTAGGACGTGTGCGTCCCGTGAAAATGCTGCTGAGCGATGCAGGGGATATATGCAAGAATTCAGCGAACTCCTGCTGGGTCATATTTTGAGTTTCCATGACCTTGCGTATGCGATCTTTCATCTGTCACGAACAATTTAGTGGTTATACGGTACTTTCTCAATGATTTTACAAAGGTAAAGCAAAAAAATCATATTAACAACAAAATCGAATTGTTTTTGAATCGTGAATTATACATTTTTCATTGCAAATCACAAAATCAAACCACCACATTCACATATCCGCATATTTACTTTTGTATAATGCCACTGCAATACTCTAAATACATTAGACCATTTATTTCAATAATACCGTTATCGTATTGGTTTACACACACTTATTTGATACAATATCATTATCACAATGATTTAGAACGAAAAATATTCGCAAACAGGCTGTATAAGATTAAACCATCTATACCGCAAATACGTTTAAAATATTGGTTTTCACACTATTATCCAAAATAGCAGCATTCTGTATCATCATAAGATGCACAAATACAAATCCAAAAACACAAGCGTGAAACCATTGTAGTATTTCGGTTTACAAACCGAAAACGTGCGTTATTTACAATTTAAAATCATGTATTCCTCTCTAATTAGTTATTATTTGTATTTGTATATATACATATCAAAATGTTAAGATAACCGAAATGTAAATTTATTCTTCATCAAAACGTCAGAAATTCGCGATTTTTCAATATTCCGAACTACCTTTCAAACGGCTCAGAATTTTGAAAAATAAAAGGGGTAGTTTTCTATTTAACTACCCCATTGATAAGCATTTAGCCTAAAAAATCGTATCTTTTCAGATTTCAGTTCTGGATAAAAACAGGCTCAAAAAAGCCGTTTTCAGTGCAAAATAAAGAACAAAAGCTCCTTCAGAAGGTCGCCAGAAGAGGTCGTTTGGTTGTCCAAACCCTTACTTTTGGCATCAATTTCTCTTATTTTATATATTATCTGTAGAGTCTTTGCGGCACTGTAATGTCGCATGGCAGACATATAGTCCCTCACGCCCCACGTAGACTTCAGTTCGAGCTGCGCTGCCACGGCTGTCTCGCTCTGCTTGTTGGGGGCATAGTGTGCGGTCATAAGATTCTGGAAAAACCTGAACAGCATGGGCAGACATGTATATATACCTCCAGACTTCGGATTCTTGTCAAAATAATTTACTATCTGGTTTGCCTTGAAAACATCCTTCACCACGATGGCACGCTGAAGCTCGAAGATGTTGAAATCCTTGCTTACGCCTATCTGCTGCTCCACTATCTCGGGAGTGACGCGCCTGTCGCCGTCGGCCAAGGCCACTATCAGCTTGTCAAGCTCCGAGGCTATGCGGTTGAGGTCGGCCCCTATGTGCTCGGCTATCATAGACGATGCCTTGGGGTCTATGCTCATCTTGTGCATGAGCAGATAGCTCTCTATGAAGCCAGGCAGCTCGCTGTCGCGCTTCTTCTTGCTCTCAAGTACCACGCCTGCGGCCTTCGCCTTATCGACGAGCGTTCTCTTCTTGAGCACGCCGTTCTTGAAACACAGCACGAGAATGGTGGTCTGCACAGGATGCTCAAGATACTTCTCCAGCGCATCGGTAGACTTCATGTCCTGGGCTTCCTTAACCACCACCACGCGGTATTGTGCCGGCATCATGGGATAACCGCGCGACAGCTCCACCACCCTCGCAGCATTGACATCAGAGCCGAACACCACGTCCTGATTGAAATACCTGTCGTCAGGCGCAAGCACACTGTTGGAGATAAAGTCAGACACCTTGTCTATATAGTATGGTTCATCCCCCATGAGCAAGTACACGGGCCTGTACGTACCACGTTTCAGCTCACCCATCACCGTCGTGAATGTGGATGACGTATTCTTCACTGCCATAAATATATTATGTATTACTGAAAATATAAATTCATTAAAATCGCCGTGCCGGCAGGGAAAACCCTTGCACGACCGCCTGAAACTTATTACCTTTGCCAAGGTATGGCGGTGGCATTACACACACAAAGTTAATAAAATGATTCAATTAAATCTTCCAAGTTTTGAAATAAAATTGTCTGGGACGCAAAAGAGTCCCAAAATATTCGACATACTGCGACGGCGCTATGTGGCGCTGACCCCCGAGGAGTGGGTCAGACAGCACTTCGTACACTTCCTCACGGAGCACAAGGGCTATCCATCGGCACTGCTCGCCAATGAGGTAAGACTCGTATGCGGCAATAAGCAGCTGCGTGCCGACACGGTGCTCTATGACAAGAGCCTGCGGCCCAAGATGATAGTGGAATACAAGGCTCCGAGCATCAAGATAACGCAACGCGTGTTTGACCAAATCACCGTCTACAACATGCTGCTGCACGTAGACTACCTCATCGTGAGCAACGGTCTCTCGCACTACTGCTGCAAGATGAACTACGAGGACAGGAGCTATGCTTTCCTGACTGAGATACCCGACTACTCCACCATATAGTCTGCCACACGGCTGCGCCGCGTCCTCCCCCATGACAAGCCACACTGCATGCGCCACAGTCTGCCACCGCCACAGCAGCCATAAATCACACGTGGCTACACCTATTTATATATACATGCCTTGAGAGCCAAGGTCACCACCTCACCCGTCCACGGAAAGCCGATGCGCCTACGGCACATGTTCATATTCTCCGCTGACCAACGACCTTCCGCCCTACTGGAATGCATAGTTTTTCATCATCTACACGCATATAGCGGTGTGGAGGCAACTGTCTGAAACAATATTTTTCATACATTTGCAATTATTCATTCCTAAAAAACAAAGAGAATATGGACAAATCACTACACACTCTGTCGCGCCGTGCCATGGGCATAGCCATGCTGTTGTATGGCATCCTCGCCACATCGGGCGCAAGAGCGCAGACATTCACCACAGGCAACATCACCTATAAGGTGACCGATGCGAGTGCGGCCACGGTGTCGGTCACGTCAGCCACACAGGTGATAAGCAATCTGAGCATCCCCTCATCCGTCGTCTACGACAAAAAGACGTACACGGTGACGGAGATTGGCGACAATGCTTTCACTAAATACAAGCTAACCGGCACGATAAAGCTGCCCCAGACGTTGAAGAAAATCGGCGAACAGGCCTTCTGCTATGCCGACATAACGGGTGAACTGTACATACCGCTGTCTGTGGAATCGATAGGGCGCAACGCCTTCAATGGCTGCAAGAAGCTCACGTCGCTGCGTATCACGCACTCCTTAAAAGAACTCGGCAATTATGCCTTCGATGACTGCCGTGGTGTGACATACCTGTATTTTGACATTCCTGATGCCGAGCAGATAGTGTCACGCCGCTACCCCACGTTCTCACATCTGGGTGCCGACGGCAGCGGCGTGGATGTGGTCATAGGCAATCATGTGAAGTCAATACGCCAATACACGTTCTCTGATTACGTCAATCTCAAGTCGCTCACTTTCGAGGCTGGTTCTGTATGCACGGAGATAGATGAGGGAGCGTTTACCGACTACAACAAGGAGTACGGCGAGCTGTCATCGCTCGGCGGTGAGCTGCGGCTGCCGTCAAGCATCAAGAAGATAGGCGCAGGGGCATTCGCTGAGACATCCATCACATCACTGGTCATACCTGAGGGCGTAGAGGAGATAGGAGCCATGGCATTCCAGCATTGCGGCAAGCTCGCAAGGGTGGAATACAACGCCGTAAACGCTGCTACCCCATACTATGGCAATGGTTCCTGTTTCGACTATTCAGGCTGCAACGTGGGAGGATTCGACCTCGTGATAGGCAGCAAGGTGGAAGTCATTGGCAACGGTCTGTTCAACATGGGCTACGATGAGAAGATGGGGCCAGAATGGGGAGTCGGTGGACTGAAGTCGCTTACGCTGCCCACACCATGCAATCTTCGTACCATTGGCAAAGATACCTTCAGTGGCAACTCCCTGCTTACGGGCAAGATAGACATACCGTCATCAGTAGAGACGATAGGCGACGGTGCCTTCTCTGGCTGCAGACTTATAACAGACGTGGTGGTGCCTTCTACGGTGACGAGCGTGGGCATAGGAGCTTTCGGTGGATGCACAAGCCTGTGTACATTCTACTATGACGTGGCGAACAATACCGCCGGCAAGCTATTCCCTTCGTCGGAGGACTACGACCCCATGACGGGCGGGACTATTGTCATGGAGCATCCGTTCACCCTTACGCTTGGGCCAAGCGTTGAAAGTCTGCCCAACAACTTCTGCTGGCAGGGATTTGTTGGCACTATGGATTTGTCGAAGGCCGCTAAGCTGAAGTCTATCGGCGAATATGCCTTCTACCAGTGCAGCAGCCTTGAAGGGCCAAATGCCCTCGCTTTCGGCGATGCCTTGGCCACGGTAGGCAGTTACGCATTCTACAAGTGCTCGAGTCTGAGGGGCCCCTTGCGTCTGCCTAAGTCACTTGTGACAGATGGTAAATATACTCTTGGAGCACGTGCTTTTGAAGGTGTCACCGTGAATGAAATGTATTACGACCTTGACATACGCAGCAAGAAGAAGCCTGATGGTTCTTACGAAAATAGCGATATGAACCATCTGATATCAAGCTCCAGCCTGCACTTCGAAGGCAAACTGACCATTGGCCCTTCTGTCGTTGAGATTCCCAACGAGATGAAGTTCGCAAGTGGCGACTACGTTATTAAGCAACTGGAGTTTGCTACAGACAGCAAATTGCGCCGTATCGGCAACAATGCATTTTCATCTCATCCGATAACGGGCAGCATAAACCTGCCTTCATCTATCGAGGAGATAGGCAGTAGCGCATTTGCAGGTACCGCGATAAGCGGCACACTGGTGTTGCCCAAGAGCATTAAGGCCATAGGAGGCGGTGCTTTCAGCGGATGCAAGGAGCTGAAAGGAACCATCGCATTCCCGTCAAGCCTTACAGACATAGGTGCAGGGG
Source organism: Prevotella sp. (assembly GCA_022775985.1). Lineage (GTDB taxonomy): Bacteria > Bacteroidota > Bacteroidia > Bacteroidales > Bacteroidaceae > Prevotella. Next base: position 29,823 of record JALFIM010000041.1, on the reverse strand, counting down.
CATTCAAGGGCTGCGCAGGACTGACTGGCACGCTCACCATCCCGGCCACGGTATCCAACTTAGGGTGGGAAGCCTTTTTCGGAGCCAACTTCGACCGACTCGTGATAGAGGACGGAGACACACCGCTCACAACGGGCAACAACTTCAGCAAGACTGGTGGATGGATAGTTAAGGCTCCCGCCATTGACAGCAAGAAGGAGACCGCAGACACCGACTCTGAGGTCATTACTACTGACGGTACACCTGACGTAGGTGGTCCGAAGCGTGCCACGGCCATGAGTACACTGGGACTGGCACAAGGCATGTTCTCACAGATGCCGCTCACGGAGGCTTATATAGGGCGCGAGCTCAGCTACCTTTGCGGCGCAATGGCAGACATGAGTGTGGTGCGCAACTACTATTCACCGTTCAACTGGTCGCGTCATCTTGAGCGAGTGGTTATAGGACAGAACGTCAAGAAAACCCTGCCATACCAATTCGCGCACTGTGCCAACCTGAAGAGCGTGGTGTTCCCAGACGGCATGGAGACCATAGCCGACGGCACTTGCTACATGGACAGTGTGCTGGTAGAGGTAAACGTGCCGCGCAGTGTAACGATTGTCGGCACTGGAGCATTTGCGTCATGCGCGGCTTTGGAGCACATCACCATTGGCTCGCAGACGGCTTCTGAGGGCAAGACCATGTGTATGCAAGCCGCTGCCGATGCTTCCACTTACGGCAATACCATACTTGACGAGGGCGTATTCTGGGGTTGCGAAATGCTGAAATCGGTCAACCTCACCGATGCTGTGAGTGAGATACGCGAGGATGCGTTCAGATGGTGTACGGCTCTCACGTCACTGACATGCGCCCGTGCCACCCCACCCGTCATAGACACAAACGCATTCCGCTACGCCGAGCCGTCGGCATGCACTTTATACGTGCCTATTGACTGCGCCGCCTCTTACCGCAAGAACGAAGTATGGGGACAGTTCAACGTAGAGGAAGCCGACCTAACAGGCATCTCCTCGCCCTCTGCTGACGTGCTTCCCGATGCCGACGCAGAGCGGCAACGTTTCGATATCAGCGGCAAACGGCTGCATTCTCCGTCAAAGGGCATTAATATCATAAGGAAGAGCGACGGAAGCATACGCAAGGTTGTCGTAAGATAGCGCATCACAAACTACACATTATACTATCGCCCACATACGGGTTGAGCCAATGAATACGCCATAGGCAAGGTCGCAACCTGCCACACAGTGCTGTATTCATTGGCTCTTCATTTTATCTTTCTGCCGCAGTAGTTGCGTGACTCACGCCCACACATTATTATATATAAGCACGCACAGCCACGGCATACCACATGCCGAATACAGCATACAGCAAATAACAACTACTGATATTGTTGACTTGATTTTTCTATTTTTTGCTTGTTTTTTATATGTATATATGTGATTATTCAGCTAACTTTGCAAAATTAGAAAACCAATTTTTATTTTATATAACTTAAAAGCCAGATGAACCGATTTTTTACTTGCATTGCCGCCTTACTGTCGGCAATAAGCATGAATGCTCAGAAAGCTGAGTACTTCACGCCGTACAAGAGTACAGCCTTACGGCTTCCGTCTGTCCCTATCGTGGTAAACGACCCGTATCTGTCGATATGGTCGCCGTACGATAAGCTCACAGACGGCCCGACACGTCACTGGACACATGCACAAAAAGCCATAAACGGCCTGTTGCGTGTCGATGGTACGACCTACAGATTCATGGGTGTGGAGCGTCCATACATTCTGAAGTCAATCCTCCCGATGGCCAACGAGAAAGCATGGACAGCCAAGACAAGCCGTTCTTTCCCTGGAAACGGATGGGCCAATTCCGATTTTGACGACTCGTCTTGGGGCACAGAGACTGGAGCTTTCGGCACACCCAACGAGTATCCCAACGTCAACACGTCATGGACTGACACCAACTCGGATGTGTACACACGCCGAACAGTGTCACTCACCGCTGATGACTTGAAGGAAGATCTCTACGCTGTGTACTCACACGATGATGTATTCGAGCTCTACATCAACGGATACCAGATTGTAAGCACTGGTGAGACATGGCTCCAGAACGAGACACTCCAGCTCACTGACGAGATGAAGAAGCATCTCCATGAGGGCGAGAACGTCATCGCGGCACACTGCCACAACACCACTGGAGGCGCACTGCTTGACTACGGACTCTTCAAGAACACCAAGAAGAGCAGCGTACAGGCTGTCACTGCCAAGCAGAAATCCGTAGACGTACTTGCCACAAGCACTTATTACACATTCGAGTGCGGCCCGGTAGACCTGAAAATCGTGTTCACAGCCCCGATGCTTATCGACAACCTCGACCTGCTGTCTACGCCCATCAACTACGTATCATACAATGTAACGGCTACTGACGGCAAGAAGCATGACGTGCAGTTCTTGCTCAGTACTACTCCAGAACTCGCTGTCAATCAGTCCACACAGCGCACCGTCTCGCGATACAAGAGCAACAGCGACTTCGACTACATGTACACAGGAACCACCACTCAGCCCATTCTCAAGAAGTCGGGCGATGCCATCTGCATAGACTGGGGTTATCTCTACATGCCAGCAATAAACGGTTCAGTGAGTCTCTCATCATTCGATGATTTGGAGACTACGTTCGCCAATGATGGCAAATTGCCCAATACCAAGTCTTTGGCATACAGCACCAGCGACTCCGATATGCCGTGTCTGTCGTATATACACGACTTCGGCAGCGTAGAGTCGGGCTCTTCATTCGCCATGATTGGCTATGACGAAGTGTACGACATACAGTATATGGGCAAGAACTACAAGGGTTACTGGGCACGCAACGGCAAGACTCTGCTCAAGGCTTTCGCAGAGCTTCGCGACAACTACGACGACATCATGACGCGTTGCCGCGCCCTTGACAAGCGCATATACGATGATGGTCTGGCCTCTGGCAACACCAACTACGCAGAGTTGCTGTCAGGCTCATACCGCCATGTCATTGCAGCGCACAAGCTCTTTGAGGACAACAGCGGCAACTTGCTGTTCTTCTCGAAAGAGAACAACTCCAACGGATGTGTCAACACCGTTGACCTCACCTACCCCTCTGCTCCGCTGTTCTTGAAGTACAACCCCGAGCTCATGAAGGGTATGATGACAAGTATATTCGAATACAGCCGTACAGGACGGTGGACTAAGCCGTTTGCCGCCCACGACCTCGGTACATATCCTCTCGCAAACGGACAGGTGTACGGTGGCGACATGCCTCTTGAGGAATCGGGTAACCTCCTCACACTCACCGCTACGATAAGCATGCTTGAAGGCAATACGAACTATGCTGACAAGTACTGGGACATTCTCAAGATATGGACCGACTATCTCGTAGAAAACGGACAGGACCCCGCCAACCAGCTCTGCACCGACGACTTCGCCGGGCACTGGGCTCACAATGCCAACCTCTCAGTCAAGGCAATCATGGGTATCGCAGGTTTTGCAGAGTTAGCAAGAATAAAGGGCGATCAAGCCACAGCCGACAAGTACATGGCCAAGGCCCGTGAGATGGCCCGAATCTGGGTTTCCACCGCACGTGAGGGCGACCACTATCGCCTTGCTTTCGACCGTAACAACACATGGAGCCAGAAGTACAACCTCGTGTGGGACAAACTTTGGAACATACATATATTCCCTGGTAACGTCATCGAACGTGAGATTGAGTACTACCAGACTAAGTTCAACAGATACGGTCTGCCCCTTGACAGCCGCTCAGACTATACGAAGAGCGACTGGATCATGTGGACAGCATCCATGGCCGAGGACAAGGAGACATTCCTTAATTTCGCCGACTACGTGTATAAGTACACCAACGAGACATCATCACGAGTTCCAGCCAGCGACTGGTACTACACCACTGGCGGCAACATGGTAGGCTTCAAGGCACGCTCTGTGATTGGAGGCTACTGGATGCGAGTATTGATGGATGACATGTACAAGAAACAGCCGCTGAAAGAATGGGCCCCGGTAGAGGACGGTCTGAGCACACGCTGGGCCAGCGAGGTGACTCCCGACAACGCGCTGCCAGAGTATCCGCGCCCGTTAATGGAGCGTACCGAATGGCAGAACCTCAACGGCCTGTGGAACTACGGATTCACAGCATCAAACGCTGCTACTGCCCCGAAACTCTTCGACGGCAAGATTCTCGTTCCATTCCCACTTGAGTCAAGCCTCTCTGGTGTCAAGATAAACATGCCTGACAACAACGTGATGTGGTACAACCGCACATTCACGCTGCCCGAATCATGGAAGGACAAGAACATCATCATCAACTTCGGTGCCTCCGACTACGCCACTACCGTATATGTCAACGGCAAATCCGTGGCCACACACACTGGAGGCTACGCCTCATTCAGTGCCGACATCACCAAGAATGTGGTGTTCGACGGTGAGAACACCATCAGCGTAAAGGTAGACGATAAGACCAATGCCGACAGCTACGCCCTCGGAAAGCAGCGCAAGTCGGGCACGGGCAACGGAAGTATATGGTACACTTCTGTGTCAGGTATATGGCAGACGGTATGGCTTGAGCCAGTCAACGCCAAGCACATCACTGCCGTAAACTCCACATCCGACATCGACAACAACACTCTCACCATCACTCCTGCGGTAGAGAATGCCGCAAACGGCGACATGGTGAAAGTAACCGTCAGCTATGAGGGAGCAGCCGTTGCCGAGAAATCGGTAGCAGCCGGCTCAGCAGCTACGTTTGAAATCAGCGACCCGCACCTCTGGTCACCCGACTCTCCAAGCCTCTATGACGTAGAGGTAAGCCTCATGAGCGGCAGTGGCGTGGCCGACAACGTGAAGAGCTACGCTGCCATGCGCAAGATATCTACAGGCAAAGACAAGGACGGCATCATGCGCGTAATGCTCAACAACCAGCCCTTGTTCCAGCTCGGACTGCTCGACCAGGGCTATTGGCCCGACGGTCTTTACACCGCACCTACCGACGATGCCCTGCGTTATGACATAGAGGTAACGAAGTCTTTGGGCTACAACCTCATACGCAAGCACATGAAGGTAGAGCCAGCACGCTGGTACTACTATTGCGACAAGCTCGGTCTGCTCGTATGGCAGGATATGCCCGCCATAGGCAAGGCCACCGAGACATGGACTACCAACGACTGGTACTCAGGCAAGGCCGGCAGCCTCAGCGCAGCAGCACGCCTCAACTTCAAAAATGAGTGGAGCGACATCATCAAGCAGCACATCTCCAACCCGTCGATCGTAGTATGGACTCCGTTCAACGAGGCATGGGGACAGTACCAGACAGCATCTGTCGTTGCGATGACACAGGAGCTCGACCCGACACGTATCGTCAACCCTGCCAGTGGCGGAAACCACTACCAGTGCGGCGACATCCTTGACATACACGACTACAGCAATCCGCCATCGTTCATCTTCTACGACGCGACCCGCCCGACAGTAATCGGCGAGTTCGGCGGCCTTCAGTACAACGTGGAGGGTCATCGCTGGGACGACTCCTATACGAACTCGGCCTACGACAACGCCGACGACTACACAAATGCCTATACAGGCATCATAAACAGCGTCAGCTCTCTGGCCAAGCCTGTTGACGGAAAAGCCTTCTCGGCAGCCGTATTCACACAGACCACCGACGTAGAGACCGAGATGAACGGTATCATGACGTACGACCGCGCTATGATAAAGGGCGATGCCGACAAGATGACCGCCGCCAACAAGGCTCTGTGCGGCATACTTCAGAATGCCACAGGCATCAACGGCACACACGCTGACGGCTCTATGGCCGTAGAGATAGGACGTTTCAACACCAACGGACAGCGTGTAGGCAAGACAGCCACAGGCGTGGTAATCATCAAGTACAGCGATGGTTCAGCACGCAAGACTGTGATAAAGTGACGATAAATACACAGACTATCAATCCCGACGGACGGCATACTACATTGCCTCCGTCGGGATTTTTTCATTTGTACGATACCAATAAGCCACGCTGACAGGCCGACGAGCTGGACAGATGGATTACATAAACAGGCAGGCAATACCATGCGGATAACCAGCGGCATTGTATAAACAGACCCATATTCATGCCTTTTCAGGACAAACAGCATGGCGTGAATATTTTGTCCTTACACCAAAAATACTTAACTTTGCACTAAACATGCCCCACCCATGCCATGCGCTGTCGTCGCACCAACACACCCACCCCACCCGACATACGCACAGGCCAATGAGCCAAGCACGGCATCAAGACGGGCATACACAATAATACACACATCAAACAAACGATAACATGGGAGCAGCAAAATGGATTGGAGGATTCCTCGGCTTCATCAACGGAGGCCCTTTGGGGGCACTGGCCGGACTGGCCTTGGGATGGCTTTTCGACGAAAGCATAAAAGCCAGCAGGAATGAGACTTACAACAACCGCGAGTACGACGACAACAGATACGCCCACCAGGCCGACACATACGAGGGACAACGCAACTCATTCCTGTTCTCGCTGCTCGTACTGGCATCATACATAATACGTGCTGACGGCAAAATCATGCACTCAGAAATGGAACTCTTGCGCCGCTTCCTACGCCAAAACTTCGGAGAGGCGGCCGTATCGCAAGGCGAGGAAGTGATGTTGCGGCTCTTTGAACAACAGAAGCAGATGGGAGCCGCACGGTTCCAGAGCGTCATCAAGGACTCATGTCTGCAGATATCCGCCAACATGGAGTACTCACAGCGACTGCAGCTCGTAAGTTTCCTCATCATGATAGCCAAGGCCGACGGAGTGGTAGTCAACGAGGAGGTGATGGCCTTGCGCAATGTAGCCGCCAACCTCGGCATCGCAGCAGACGACCTTGAGTCAATGCTCAACATGAGTGCCGGCAGCAACAATCTCGAAGCCGCATACAAGGTGCTCGGCATCACCTCAGCAGCATCCAACGATGAGGTGAAAGCGGCCTACCGCAAGATGGCCCTCAAGCACCACCCCGACCGCGTAGCCACGCTCGGCGAGGACGTGAGGAAGGCAGCGGAGAAGAAATTTCAAGAGATAAACGAGGCCAAGGAGACCATATTCAAGGCACGCGGCATGTAGCCACGCACACCGCTACGCTACACAACCTCAGGGCACTGCGCACACAACCTCATATCACTGCGGCAGACATACATGCCGCACGCGCCACCTACCAATAACGGCAATGCCGTGACTCCACATCATTGGGAGTCACGGCATTGCCTTTATAGATACATGCACAGGTCATCCGTGCATGCCAAAGCCAGGAGCTTATTACTCTTCGCCTGCCTTCTTCGTAGTCTTGCGAGCTGTGCGCTTGCGCTTGGTCTTGTCCTCAGTCTCGGCAGTAGCGGGCTTAACGCCAGCCAGCTCAGAGTCAATGATTATACGTCCGCAATACTCACACACAATGATTTTCTTGTGCATCTTGATGTCGAGCTGTCGCTGTGGCGGTATCTTGTTGAAGCATCCACCGCATGCTCCACGCTGCACATACACTATACCCAGTCCGTTATGGGCATTCTTGCGTATGCGCATGAAGCTCGAGAGCAGGCGCGGCTCTATCTTGGCCTCAAGCTCATCGGCACGTCCCTTGAGCTTCTCCTCCTCCTCGCGTGTCTCCTGCATAATCTCATCGAGTTCGCCCTTCTTCTCATTGAGCACGCTGCTGCGCTCCTCTATGAGCTGGCGGGTCTGCTCAAGCTCATTCTTCTTGTCCTCTACCTTGGCCATAGCCTCACGGATTTTCTTGTTGCAGAGCTCTATCTCAAGGCTCTGGAACTCAATCTCCTTGGTCAGAGTGTCGTACTCACGGTTGTTCTTCACGCTCTCAAGCTGCATGTTGTAGCGGTCTACACTGGCCTGAGCCTGTGCTATCTCCTTCTTCTTCTGGGCTACGGCATCCTGATACTCATTGATATCGCTGTCTATTCTCTCCACGCGACTGTTGAGACCCACTATCTCATCTTCCAAGTCCTGCACCTCAAGAGGCAGCTCGCCTCTCAACAAACGTTTCTCATCGATTGCCGAAAGAGTGGTCTGAAGCTGATAAAGCGTCTTCAGTTTCTCCTCCACTGACAAATCCGTAGGATCTTTCTTTGCCATAATTACTTAAAAATAGATTATAGGATTGGTGTTGACAGACGATATCAGGCATCGCACGCCATAGCACTTCTCCTCGATTATTGACTTAAATATCTCTGTTGTGTACTGCTCGCTCTGGTAGTGTCCGATGACAGCTATCTGTATCTTCTGCTCCAGTCCGAAAAACTCATGATAGTGCATCTCGCCCGTGACGAAAGCGTCGGCACCGCAGCTCATGGCCTCTTGCAGCAGAAACGCTCCCGCCCCACCGCACAGTGCCACCGTGCTTATCGGGCGACGCAGCAGTTGGTTGCACTCCACGCACTCCACTGCAAACGTGTCTTTCAGCACCTTCACGAAGTCGTCTGCCGCCATAGGGCTGACAAACGAGCCTATCACGCCTGAGCCGCACTCCACATCGCCTACCGTCTTGGCGGCCAGCAGCCTGACATCAGACAAATGCAGCTTTTCGGCCATCTTGTAGTTGACACCGCCCTTGGCATTGTCCATGTTGGTATGCATAGACACCACTGCCACATCGTGCTTCACCGCTTTCATCACCGCACGCTGCACCATGTCCGCATCGGACACGCACGACAGCTTATGGAAAATCAACGGATGATGTGACACTACGAGATTGCACCCTGAGGCAATAGCCTCATCTATCACCTGTGGGGTGACATCAAGACACAATAATGCCCCTGATACATCCGCCTCTGTCAGTCCTACTTGCAAGCCGGCATTGTCCCATCCTTCCTGCAAGGGCAGAGGCGCGAATTGTTCAAGGGCTTTGATAACATCTCTAACCTTCACGCTTTTCAGCCTTTTATATGTTCTATTGTGCAAAGTTACGAATAAAATCAGGTTTCAGAAAGAAAACCGTGTCGTATTATCGTTTTTTAACAATAACACACATGTATTTTTCTCTCTCGCAATGCGCAAGCATGCATCGTGCCGCGCACTACTCCCAGTCGTCAAGGCTGCACGATGCCTCCACGCGTGCCTCCACATCATCGGGCAACGCAGGGAAGAAGTCGAGCCCGGTGATGCGCTCCACCTCATCCACGGTGTTCACATAGTCGCCCTTGGGACGGTTACCATCGGCATTCTTGTATATGAACCCGATGGCCTTCGGCGTGCCCTCCATGCACAGCACCACCTTGAAGAAAGCCTCAGGCACAGGTATCTTATGAGCACCTATGCGCTTGTGGCGCACACTCTTGTAGAACACGGGGCCACATACCACATACACCGCGCCGTACTCCTTGGCCCATTTGCGGCAGGCTATCTCCATCTCGTTCCAGTCGCCACGGTTAAGGCTCGGAGCCTGTGGGCAGATATTGCTCAGAAGAAACGACTCACGCATGGCATCATAGTCCCACTTGTTGTCGCCGGCAGGGCACATGTGCCCACGGTCGTAGCCAGAGCTGCGGTAGTCGGAGTCCTCCGCACGTGGCACAGGCACCTCCTCATCGGCGCAGAACTTCTGTCCGCTCCTCTTCGCCGCGCCCGTAGTGCGGTCGTATGTCAAGCGCCAGGCCACCCAGTTGGGCTGCAGTGTCTTGGCATTATACGACACGGTGTAGCCCACCCGCTTCAATATCTGCTCATCACCCGATGCCAGCGGTGCCGGCAGTTCCAGTCCGTCAGCGACTTTGTTGCCACTGGCCACCTCCACCGCAGGGGCAGTTTCCGTCTTGTCATGGCCAAGGCCCGCGCCCCACATCTGTCGTCTGTTGCCACTTACATTGCCACAAGCCGACACAGCAGCCACGAATGCCACCGACACAAACAGTCTGAAAAAATATCTATGCATAAACGTCTTAATATTGGTTCTGAAGAAAATATGATTACAAAGTTAAGCATTTTGCGCGGTATGGCAAACATATCGCGCATGAAGTAACATAAAAAACGACATTGACACAACCCTTGTAATGGTAGCCGATAGCCATGCCGCTCACATGCCTGATAACAACCGATTTGCGATTCGGCCCATTTCGTGATGCGATTCGGCCCATATCACAACGCAAAACGGCCCATTTCGCAGTGCGAAATGGGCCGTTTTGCAATCCATTATAGTCCAGATAGTTACGAATCTACATTCGCACCACCGCGCATAGTGTCAACAGTATCTGCCACACTATGCCGCTCATGCCTCCATCTTGGTGCCAGTCTGTGGTGCCGTAGCACCGCCGTCGCCACCCTTCAAGCGTCCGTAGGCATCGAAAGAATGGTGTGAGGCCACAGCCAAAGTGACCATCATGGTCACTGCCGACGCACTGAACATAGCCACTATCACCGTAACCTGCAACGCCGTAGCCGTCAGCACGTCAAGGCCACAGGCAACGGCCGTCCACAACACGAACGGCGTGGAGGCTACGACACTCCTTGACATGGCCGACACATACGACAGCACCACGCGCTCCATGGCACGCTTGCGGAAGTAGGACAACGCCTCGCTGCGTGTAGCTCCATTGCCGAGCAAATAGTAATACATCTGGCCATGCCGCCTCAGTCCCATACGGTAATACATCAAGGCCTTGGCATTGACCGACAGCATGCCGCCACACAGCACGCCCACCACAGGCATGAGCGATGACATCTCAAACGGCTGCTTGCTGCCCAGCACCACAAACAGGGAGTAAAGCCCCACTACCACGACACCTGCCACCATGCCACTGAGCACAGGCACATAGCCCGAGAGCAGCGGAAGCCGTGCCCGCCGCGACTCCACAAGTGCCGCCACGACCATCAGCAGCAGTGCCGCACACACATTGGCTGCTATGCTGTGCCACGACTGCAGCAGCCACAGCACCGCCCCGAGCGCTGCGCACTTCACAAGCATACCCACGAACGCCACTGCCAACTTGCTAAGGAAGCGCGCACCGCAAGCCTGTATCATATACACGGGAATGAGCATCAGCAGCAGTCCCAGCAAAAAACCTATCAATGTTATCTCCATATTCTGACAGAAAATATCAATCATTACATTCTCCTCGCAGCCGCATCATAGCTCCACGATGCCGTCGCACCTCTCAGCCACACGTCTGTCGCGCGTGCTTATGAGCACTGCGGCACCGCTACTGGCTGCCGACCGCAGCAGCGACATCATGGCCTCTATGACATCATCTGGCTGCCCTGTATCGGGCTCATCGGCTATGAGCACACGCCGCTTCATGCACGCCACGAACGACAGCAGCACCCTGCGGCGCATGACTTCAGGCACATCATCGAGACAGGCCGTCCACAACGACTTGTCTATCTGCAGTCCCGACCATGCAGCCATGGCCTCATCGGGCGAGGGAATGGCATACTTGCCGTCACGCGACTTCATAAGCAGCTCAAACAGTTGGGCTACGCTAATGGGGCCCGGGGCAGAGCAGTGCTGCGGCACGTATGCCATACGCGAGCGGAAATAGCCGACCGTGGCAGGAGCCACGGGCTCACCATCGAGCGTGACGTAGCCGGCATCCAAAGGGCCGAAGCACATCAACGCGCCAATGACTGCAGACTTGCCAGTATGGGCCGCGCCATACAGTGCCGTCAGCTTGCCATCGGGCACCACAAACGACAGTCCACTAAGCCTGCGGTCTCCGCCCAGTGACAGGACGGCATCCTTTATCTCCAACATAATATCTATATATTGCCTTTAGTACGAAGCCACCGACAGCCGTGCCGCACGCCATTGCCTACGGCACGCCCAAGGCGGCTTTGCAGTGCAAACTTACACAAAAAATGCGGAACCGACGAATGAAACGGCATAGAAAAAGCCCGAATGCGCTGCAATGCTGCATCCGGGCTGTATTCTCATTTCATGTCGTCACGGTGCCATGCGGCATCAAAGCCCCGCATTCATCACCGTACACATGTTCACACGAGTCCGCGTCCGTGACAGTTCTTGAACTTCTTGCCACTGCCACAAGGACATGGGTCGTTGCGGCCGGGGAGCTTGTCGGCCACGTAAGGCTGGCGCGGCTGCTCCTCACGCGTGTCCTGCTGGGCAGCCTGCTGCTGTGCCACGTCGGTCAAGTCGTCCTTATGCTCCTTGTAATGACGCTCAGGCTCACGCTCCTCGCGGGCCTCCTGCACGTCCTCATGCTGCATCTCAGGTATCTGTCCGCGTGTGAGGATGCTGGCTATGCGGTTGTTCATATCGTCTACCATGGAGTCGAAGAGTTTGGCACTCTCGAGCTTGAAGATGAGCAGTGGGTCTTTCTGCTCGTAAGAGGCGTTCTGCACGCTGTGACGAAGCTCGTCAAGCTGGCGCAGATTCTCCTTCCAACAGTCATCAATGATGTGCAACATCACGATGCGCTCAAACTGCTTCACCACGTCCTTGCCCTCCGTGCGGTATGCCTCATGCAGGTTGCACGGTATCTGGTACACGCCCTTGCCGTCGGTGATGGGCACCATGATGTTCTCATACACATTGCCCTGAGTCTCCTCCACCTCCTTTATCACAGGCCAGGCCACACTCTGTATGCGGTCTATCTTGCGCTTGAAGGCGGCCATGGCGGTCTGGAACGCACGCTCCTCGAGATCCTCACGCTTGGTATTGACGAACTCATCCTCTGCAAACGGGCACTCCATTGCGAGCACCTTGAGGAACTCCTCACGGCAGCCCGTGTAGTCGTTGTTCTCGATGATGTTCACCACACGGTCCCAGATGATGTTGGTGATGTCCATGCCTATGCGCTCACCCATGAGGGCATGACGCCGCTTCTCGTATATGACGGTGCGCTGCTTGTTCATTACATCATCGTACTCAAGCAGATGCTTACGTATACCGAAGTTGTTCTCCTCCACCTTCTTCTGGGCACGCTCTATGCTCTTGGATATCACAGAGCTCTCTATGCGCTCGCCCTCCTGGAATCCGAGGCGGTCCATCACGCTCGCTATGCGCTCCGACGCGAACAGGCGCATCAGCTTGTCCTCCAGAGACACGTAGAACACAGAGCTTCCGGGGTCGCCCTGACGGCCGGCACGTCCACGCAGCTGACGGTCTACACGGCGGCTCTCATGCCGCTCCGTACCGATGATGGCGAGTCCTCCTGCGGCCTTCACCTCCTTGGTGAGCTTGATATCGGTACCACGACCGGCCATGTTGGTGGCTATGGTGACGGCTCCGAGCATGCGCTCCTCCACGTGCCTGTTGCCGTTCTCGTCTACAATCTCCACCTTTCCGAGGTTGCTGCGTCCGGCTTCTGCCACAATGTCAGCCTCCTTCTGGTGATACTTCGCGTTAAGAACCTGGTGCGGTATGTTGCGCATCTTCAGCATTCGCGACAGCAACTCAGATATCTCCACGGATGTAGTGCCTACGAGCACGGGGCGGCCCACATTGCGCATCTCCACTATCTCGTCGATGACAGCGGCGTACTTCTCGCGTGCAGTCTTGTACACACGGTCGTTGAGGTCCTTGCGGATGACCGGCCTGTTGGTGGGTATCTCCACCACATCGAGCTTGTAGATGTCCCAGAACTCGCCAGCCTCCGTAGAGGCAGTACCCGTCATACCCGACAGTTTGTGGTACATACGGAAGTAGTTCTGCAGCGTGATGGTGGCAAACGTCTGTGTGGCGGCCTCCACCTTCACATGTTCCTTGGCCTCCACGGCCTGATGCAGACCGTCACTCCAGCGGCGGCCCTCCATGATACGGCCCGTCTGCTCATCCACAATCTTCACCTCTCCGTCCATTACGACATACTCATCGTCCTTATTGAACATGGTGTATGCCTTCAGCAACTGCTGAAGCGTATGCACACGGTCGCTCTGCACGGCGTAGTGATTGAGCAGGTCGTCCTTCTTGTCGAGCTTCTGCTGCTCGGTGAGGTCGGTCTCATTCTCAAGAGCCGAGAGCTGGGCTGCGATGTCGGGCAGCACGAAGAGGTCTTTCTCGTTGACCTGTCCTGCGAGCCAGTCCGTACCCTTGTCGGTGAGGTCGCAACTGTTGAGCTTCTCATCCACGACGAAATACAGCGGCTCAACACACTCCGGCATGCGGCGGTTGTTGTTCTCCATGTATATCTCCTCAGTCTTGAGCATGCCTGCCTTGATACCTTCCTCAGAGAGATACTTGATGAGCGGCTTGTTCTTGGGGAGTGCCTTATGAGAGCGGTACAATGCGAGGAAACCCTCATCGAGCAGGGCCTTGTCGTTCTTCTTCGTACCCTCCGTTATCTTCTGCTTTGCCTCAGCGAGGAACTGCGTGGCGAGCTTGCGCTGCACATCTACGAGTCGCTCCACCAGCGGCTGGTATTCCTCATACATTTGGTCGTCGCCTTTCTCCACGGGACCAGAGATGATGAGCGGCGTACGTGCGTCGTCGATAAGCACGGAGTCCACCTCATCCACGATAGCATAGTTGTGCGCACGCTGCACGAGGTCTGCGGGCTTGTGGGCCATGTTGTCGCGCAGATAGTCGAAACCGAACTCATTGTTCGTACCGAACGTGATGTCGGCCATGTATGCCTTGCGGCGCTCAGGAGAGTTGGGGCGGTGCTTGTCTATACAGTCTACGGAGAGTCCGTTGAACATGTACAGAGGGCCCATCCACTCAGAGTCGCGCTTGGCCAGATAGTCATTCACCGTGACTACGTGTACACCATTACCTGTGAGGGCATTGAGGAATACAGGGAGGGTAGCCACGAGGGTCTTGCCCTCACCAGTGGCCATCTCAGCAATCTTGCCCTGATGCAGTGCTATACCTCCGAAGAGCTGTACGTCATAGTGTACCATCTCCCACTTCAGGTCATTGCCGCCGGCTGTCCAGTGGTTGTGGTAGATAGCCTTGTCGCCATCTATGGTGATGAAGTCCTTGCGTGGGTCGGCGGCAAGCTCACGGTCGAAGTCGGTAGCCGTCACCACGGTCTCCTCGTTCTCGGCGAAACGGCGGGCCGTATCCTTCACTATGCTGAAAGCCACGGGCATAACCTCATTGAGGGCCTTCTCGTATATCTCAAGGGCTTCCTTCTCCAGCTTGTCTATATTGTTGAATATACGCTCACGCTCATCTATCGGAGTCTCCTCGATAGAAGCCTTCAGTCTGGCTATTTCCTCTTTCTGCTCTTTCGCAGAGTCCTGTACGTACTTCTGTATCTCCTTAGTACGCGCACGCAGCTCGTCATTGCTCAGGGCCTTTATCTCGGGATATACCTTCTTGACCTCCTCTACCAGAGGCTGAATGAGCTTCATATCACGAGTTGACTTGTTGCCGAACAATGATTGTAAAAACTTGTTGAAATTCATTGTTATATATTATTTTGTTTTTTGCTTGTGAATAAATAGTATTATGGGGATAACGCCCCCGATGCCGTATGCACCACACTGGTATGTCCCTTGCACTGTAAAACGCATCAGTGCAAGGGTGCGGAGGAACATGCGTTTGGAGCCCTTATCCGTATCGCCTTGGCTATTGTAGGCGCGATACGGTCTACTGAAGCCGGCTCAGAAATCTTGCCAGCCACGGTAGATGCTCCGTAGAATATTATGGGGAATGGCACGAATGCCGCACGTGAGGTGAGCTGCTCATGGTTGTCCTCATTGACGAGCTGCCACCCCGGAGCCACCTCTATCACGAGGTCGCCGCTGACAGACGTGCTGTAAGGGCTGTCAGACACGCTCCTCACCCCAGCCGTCTGCACGAGGAGTTCCTTAGAGCGCGATTTCAGTTCATTGATACTCAGGCGTTTCTGCTCAATGAGCTTATGGTCGAGGTATATCTGGTTGTGATAGCACGTCTCCACATACTGAGCCTGTCCGTATATGGCGCTCAGGTACATGTTCAGGAGGTTTGCCGTGCGGTTGATATAGAATGTCCCTGACGGGATGTTGTATTTCTGGTAATCTACAGGCTGGTCGTTTGTGTAGCCAGTGCTTGTAATGACAAACAGCGCCTTGCCCTGCCCCACCTTGCTCTCAATGTTTGATATTATGTTGGCGATGGTCTTGTCGAGCTTTATGTAGGCTATCTCCATGTCGGTCTGCCAGTTGGTGATGTCCTTCACCTTGGCCGACAGGGTTATCGACAGCATATCCGTGATGTCGTCCTTGCCCATGGCCATGCCTTCGACACAGGCCTCTGACAGTTTCTCTACGGCATCATTGTCGGCATTGTATGACGGATTAGCACTATGGAAAGCCTTGAGCACGGTCTTTGACGCGCCCGAGTAATAGTCTGAAGAGGTGAAACGCCCCGTCTTATCGTTTATCCAGAACGCGGCATCGGCAGCATGACCTCCCGCCATGACTGCCGCAGCCTTGTCGGTAGCCACGCTATATACGAGTGCCGTGCCACGGGTAGCCACCTTGAGTTCATCTCCAATGGTGGAAGTGGCGAGCTTCGACGGTGACACGCCATACCGCTCGTCATCAGTACACGACACCGTGCGCAACGTCTCGCGGTCGAGCCACTGACACCCCACTATATTATTATAATGTGGAGTGGAGCCTGTCACTATGGATGCTATGGACGAGGCCATGTCAAGCGGCGCGAAAGGATAGCTCGCAGCCTCGTACACACGGCCTTGCCCCAACAGTTTCTTGAATCCATCAGGAGAATAGAGGGGAGAGAAATGCTCTATGTAATCCGTCCGCAACTGGTCTATCGTGATATTGACGACAAGTCGCGGAGCCGGCTGTATGGCCTGTGCATGAATATCCGCGCTCGCCAAAGCCGCAATGACTACTGTAAATATGTATTTCTTCATTTACTGTTCCTTCTGATAAATAAAACAATGAATAATATCCTGACAAGCAAAGACAATGCCACAATATACATTCCCTCTGCGTATGTCTGCAAAAAGCCGCCAACGAAGAACAATACTATACATGACGGCCAAATTGTCATACAAAGCGTGGGGTTGCAGTGCCGCAACCCTCTAACAGTGGGATATGCGAAGGCCAAAGCCAATGGATTGAGCAACAGTATCTGCAAATTCAGACTCACCGTGGGATGGGACGAGAACACCATAGCAAGCAGGATAAGCCCCGCAAGCCCCGACAACGTCATCAGAAAAGCGTCAAAAGCCCATGTAATACGCCCTCTACGACAGTCAAGCACGCAGAAGCCGATGACCAGCGCGAGCATAATCAGCGCACAAGTCAGTGGCGACGGCATGCTATCGGTGTCTACCACCACCGCTCCAGGGGGTACCGCCCACTTGGTCTGCGACACGAGTCTGCGCACACGCCCGGCACTATCGGTGACAAATGCCTTCTCAAAATCATCACTAAGACTGAACGGCAGGAACTGATGCTGTGCGAAACTTATCTTCTCATCAGCCTTCACCCCGAGCAGCAAGTCATTGCCAAACCGCGCCCAACGATGATTCTCATTGTATGAGTGTATCATCTCACGGTAGGTAGTAGGACGGTAGTCCTCACGATAGCTTACCTTACCTCTTATACCTTTTACTATAATGTCGCGCACACGCGTAGTGCAGTTGTCGTAGAAATAATTGTACCTGTACGTTCTGTTCTCTGGGAGGAGGTTGACATCAAGTGCCTTCAGCACAGCGAGTTTCTCCTCAGCCGTGAGATTCAGTACCTGTTGGCGGACACCACAGCCCACACTCACGTACTCATACTTGAAATCGTCAAAGCTGCATGCGCCGACCTCATAGTCGGTCAGGCCGAATACGAAACGCAGTATGAAGTAAGGTTTGCTGAAAGAGAAAAGGCCATAGTTCACCGTATAGTCGATGCCAGAATCCTTACAGGTGATTCTCAGTGCTGTATGCCCATAGAGACTATACACAGCATCTCTCGGCTGACATGTAAGAAGGCTGATGTCTACCGAGTCTATATTAGTAAGCATAGCGTCTTTCTGTTGGGCACACACGCCATTTGTTAACAACAGAAAAAGCAATAGTATTATATGCCTAAAAAAACTTCTAAAACGTTTCACGATGCAAAAATAACTTATAATTCACAATTAACGTGCTATTATTTCGAAAAATTTCAATAATTTTGCAAGCAATTATTCTTTTGGGGGCCTAATAGCTGCAAAAACGCCACCGATGGTGCCCCAGAGACTTAGTTAATGGAAACGAAATAGAAAATGAAAAAAATTCTCACTGCCGTGCTTCTGTCGGCCCTCGCATCCACTGCATCCGCACAAAGCGGCACGAACTCACCATACAGCCAGTACGGATTAGGACTCCTCAGCGACCAGACAAGTGGCTTCAACCGTGGCATGAACGGGCTGGGACTCGGATTCAGAGAGCACAACCAAGTGAACTTCATCAACCCTGCGTCATACTCAGCCATAGACTCACTGAGCTTCATATTTGACGTAGGCATCTCAGGACAGGTGACAAACTTCAATGAGAATGGGATAAAGAGAAATGCCAACAATGCCGATTTCGAGTACGCTGTGGCTGGATTCAGGGCCGCGCGTCATCTCGGCGTGGCCTTCGGTATACTCCCTTTCACCAACGTGGGCTACAACTATTCCAACACCGAAAAGCTCAACCCGTCTGACTATACAGACAATACGTCTTACGTGAACACATACTCTGGCAGCGGCGGATTTCACCAAGTGTTCCTCGGTGCAGGCTGGGAACCGTTCGGTGGTTTCTCGTTCGGTGTGAATCTGTCATATCTGTGGGGCAGCTACAGCCGTTCGGTAGTCAACAGCTACACCGACTCCAACATCAACACCCTGTCTAAATACTATTCGGCTTCGGTCAACAACTACAAGTTGGACTTCGGTGTCCAGCAGGTATTGCCCATCTCCAAGAAGGACAAGCTGACCATAGGACTCTCATACAGTCTTGGCCACAAGCTGCACTCCAACCCCGAGTGCAAGCTCATAACCACAAACTCACAGACATACGTGTCAGACACTACCGCGCTAAGGGCCAAGAACGCGCTGGAACTGCCGTCGACCTATGGGGCAGGACTTGCATGGAATCACGACAACAAGCTGAAGGTGGGACTTGACTACTCATTACAGACATGGGGCAAAACAGTATCGCCCGTCTACTCCATGGTCAATGACCAGCCACAATACACCGTACAAAAAGGCATGTACAATGACCGCCATAAGTTCACTTTCGGTACAGAATGGTGTCCTGATGAGGGCGGCAGGAAGTTCTTCAAGCGCATACACTACCGCATGGGAGCATCATACGCCACACAATATCTGAAAATCAATGGCATAGACGGCCCTAAAGAGTACAGCGTAAGCGCAGGATTCGGCATCCCCATCATGAACAGCTTTAACAACCGCTCAATCCTCAACATATCGGGGCAGTGGGTTAGACAGGACTCAAAGGCGTTTATCAAGGAGAACACCTTCAGAATAAACATCGGACTCACCTTCAACGAGAGGTGGTTCGCAAAGTGGAAGATGGAATAACACCACACATCAAGTCTACACGGAGCGCATTGTAGAAGTGCGGTCTGTAAGGCTATATTTTTGTTGACAAATATCTCTGTGCGTCCGTGATGTCATAACACAGAGCCGCAAGTACTCATATAGCGAGGACATTAAGGCTCTTGGCCGTCACGCATACGCAGCAACTGCATAACACATGAACAAGCCAACAAGGCACAACTGTATAAGTAAGCACATCATCGCCATTATCATATTGATGACGACTGTTGCCGTCATGCTGTCATGCAATGAGCAGAAAGAGCACACCGCCCCTGCCGTCAACGACCGCGACTCTGTCGCGATGATGACAAGTTTTGGGGTGAACACGCTGATTTCAGACTCTGGAATCATAAAATACCGTATCATCACCGAACGGTGGGAAGTAAACGAGAAGCGCAACCCTTCAAGATGGATATTCGACAAAGGATTGTTTCTTGAGCAGTTTGACCAGAAATTCCACGTGCAGTCATACGTGCAGTGCGACACCGCATTCTACTACGACCAGAAGAAGTTGTGGGAGTTGAGAAGCCGCGTAAGGGTATTGACCAAGGACGGTCTGAGATTCAGCAGCGAGCAACTGTTCTGGGATGAAGGCAAGCATGAGCTTTACTCAAACGTATTCTCAAAGCTCATCACACCCGACCGCACGCTTCAAGGCAGCTATTTCAGAAGTGATGAGCGCATGACGAAATACTACGTGTCAAACAGCAAGGGCTCGTTTGAGAAAAATGACATTGCAGGCAGCGGCGACACCATATCAACAGCTCCCGACACGACGAAAGCTAAGATACGTCCACAGGCCACGCCCCAGCGTAAAGGACAGTCACAGCCAGCCGCCACTACGCCTCCACAACTAAAGCCAACTGGCCTGGCACGTTGAGCGACGGTATGCGTACGAATACTGCAAATGGGCAATAATGCCTTTTAAAACGTGTCCCAACATTGCCCGGCAAACAAGGAAAGGAAATATAACTCAATTCATTTTGGAAACAGACATACCTCTTTTAATAAGCATTCTTGTGACAATGACTTTCTCCGCCTTCTTTTCAGGCATGGAGATAGCTTTTGTTTCGAGCAACAGAATGCTTGCCGAGATGGACAAAAGCCGCAGCAGCTTGTGCCAGAAGATAATATCTATCTTCTACCGTCACCCCAACGGTTTCGTCAGCACCATGCTTGTGGGCAACAACATCGTGCTTGTCATATACGGTATTCTCATAGCCAAGCTGTTTGACAACACCATATTCAAAGGTATGGATGCAGGGTTTACCGTCACGGCAGACACCATAATATCCACCATAATCATATTGTTTACAGGCGAGTTCTTGCCCAAATCCCTCTTCAAGAACAATGCCAACAGGCTATTGAGCATACTCTCTCTCCCAGCCTACATATTCTACATATTGCTTTGGCCAATAAGCAAGTTCTCCACATTGGTATCGAAGATGCTGCTGCGCATCGTAGGAATACACATGGATAAGGAGAACGATGATGAGGGATTCTCCAAAGTAGACCTCGACTATCTTGTGCAGTCGAGCATCGACAATGCCGAGAATGCCGACATAGACGATGAGGTAAAGATATTCCAGAATGCCCTTGACTTCTCAGAGACCAAGGTAAGGGACTGCATGGTACCGCGCACTGAGATTCACGCCGTAGACATAAACGACTGCACCACACACATGCTTATGCAGAAATTCATAGAGAGCGGCAACTCGAAGATTATAGTCTACGACAAGGACATAGACCATATCATAGGCTACATCCACAGTTCCGAGATGTTCAGAAACCCGGACAACTGGAAGAAAAACATCTGTGACATGCCGTTTGTGCCCGAGACAATGATGGCACAGAAGCTCATGCACATATTCATGCAGCAGAAGAAGAGTCTCGGCGTAGTCGTAGACGAGTTCGGAGGCACAAGCGGAATTGTGTCGCTTGAGGACATCGTGGAGGAGATTCTCGGCGATATCGAGGACGAGCACGACAACAACAGCTACATAGCGAAGAAACTGTCTGACAACGAGTACATTCTTTCCGCACGTCTTGAGATAGACAAGGTCAACGATATGTTTGGACTTGACCTGCCCGAGAGCGATGAGTACATGACTGTTGGCGGCCTTATACTCCACGAGTATCAGAGTTTCCCCAAACTCAACGAGACCGTGGAAATAGGACCGTTCTCATTCCGTATCATCAAGAACACCATGACAAAAATAGAGTTAGTAAAGCTAAAAGTGGCCAAATAACGCTTTTTTTAAATGAAAGATGCAATAGTTTGGCAATAAATTAGTATTTTTGTACGCATTTTAAGAGAATGGGCATCAGCAAACAGACTGCATGCCCACAATTTCTTATGAAATGCTATTGTCGTTTCAAACAAAAAGAATAACGAATAAAAACAAAACAAAATAAAAATCTAAAAAAGTAATGGCAGCATTAGGAAAAATCAGAAGTGCAGGCAAATTCCTGATATTTATTATCGGATTAGGTCTTTTTGCATTCATTGCCGAAGAGGGTTTCAGGTCATGCGAGTACTTACGCAACGACCAACGCCAGCAAGTAGGTGAAGTATTAGGAGAAAAGATTAACGTACAAGAATTCCAGAAACTTGTTGATGAATACTCCGAAGTCATCAAGATGCAGCAAGGACAGGAGAACCTCAATGACGAGCAGCTCAACCGAGTAAAGGACATGGTATGGAACTCTTTTGTACAGAACAAAATCATAGCTAAAGAGGCACAGAAGCTCGGTCTGACCGTCACTGATCAGGAAATCGCCAATATTCTGGCAGAAGGAACCAACCCAATGCTCATGCAGACACCTTTTGTCAACCAGCAGACAGGCCGTTTTGATGTCAATGCGCTCAAGAAATTCCTTGCAGACTACAAGACACAGCAGAACGCGAACCCACAGCTTGCCAAGCAGTATGACACCATCTATAAGTACTGGACATTCATTGAGAAGAACCTGCGTCAGCAACTTCTTGCACAGAAGTACCAGTCACTCTTCGCTCACTGCCTTATCTCCAACAAGATAGAGGCAAAGATGGCGTTCAACGACCAGAACCAGGAGAGCCAGATACAGCTCGCATCACTCCCCTACTCAAGCATCAACGACAGCAAGGTGACCATCACCGATGCCGACCTCAAGGCAAAATACGATGAACTGAAGCCGCGTTTCCGTCAGTATGTGGAAAGCCGAGACATCAAATACGTAGACATTCAGGTTGATGCCTCTGCCAAGGACAAGGCCGACTTGCAGAAACAGATGGAGGGCTACGCCAAAGACTTGGCTACAGCAGCCAACCCTTCCGAGGTCGTATCAAAGAGCAGCTCACTCATTCAGTACACTGGACTGGCAGTAAGCAAGGACGCTTTCCCCTATGATATAGCCAATCGTCTTGACTCAATGGCAGTAGGCAGCACATCAGCTGTCATAAGCAACAAGATAGACAACACGCTCAATGTAATCAAGCTCGTGTCAAAGCAGCAGTTGCCCGACTCTATCCAGTTCCGTCTCATACAAGTAGCTGGTGCCGATATGGCCGCAGCAAAGAAGTCAGCCGACTCCATTTGCACCGCCATCAGAAACGGTGGAGCCTTCGAGGAGATAGCCAAGAAGTACAACCAGCAGACAGGAGAAAAGACATGGATGACCACACGCCAGTACCAGAGCGCACCTACTGTTGACGCTGACACCAAGAACTACATTGAGAGCCTCAATACTATGGCAGTGAATGAGGTTAAGGTCATACCTCTCACACAGGGTTATCTCGTAGCACAGGTGGTTGACCGCAAGAATATGATAAACAAGTATGTTGCCGCTGTCATCAAGAAGAACATCGAGTTCTCACGTGACACATACACCGCAGCATTCAATAAGTTCAGCGCATTCGTAAGTGCCAACCAGACAGCCGATGCCATCATCAAGAACGCTAAGGCTTCGGGCTACACCGTACAGGAGCGCAAGGACGTCACTACTTCAGAGCACTACCTCGCAGGAATCCACTCTACACGCGATGCCCTGAAATGGCTCTTTGAGGCCAAGAAGGGCGAAGTATCGCCAATGTATGAGTGTGGTGACAACAACCACCTGCTCGTTGTGGTACTCGACAACATCAACAAGAAAGGCTACCGCACACTCGATGACGAGCAAGTAAAGGAGATGGTAAAGGCTGAGGTGATGAAAGACAAGAAGGCCGAGATGCTTATGGCTAAGCTCAACGGGGTAAACTCAGTGAACGCAGCTAAGAGCAAGGGAGCCAACGTCACCACCATCAACCAGATAACATTCGCTGCTCCTACGTTCATTCCGTCTACGGGTGCCAGCGAGCCCGCCCTCAGCGGTGCCGTAGCTGCTACGGCCAAAGGCAAGTTCTCTGCTCATCCTGTAAAAGGAAATGCTGGTGTCTACGTATTCCAGGTTATGAACAAGACCAACCGTGCAGGCAAATTCGACGAGAAGAGCGAGATGCAGAAGCTCCGTCAGAAATACATGCAGAATGCTGGCAACTTCATGAACGAGCTCTACATCAAGGCTAACGTAGTAGACAACCGCTACCTGTTCTTCTAAAACAGAAGCACATCGCGATTTTAACATACATAATAATCCCCGACAATCATTACTGCATTGTCGGGGATTATTGTTTTCTCCTGTAAATAAGATACCGTCAGACTACAATCTTACATATTGCGTCTTATCCACTCCATTATTACTTCTACAACATAGTCCTGCTCAGCCGTTGTCAGCATTTTGCCGCGCCGTATGCCATGCCACTTCTCCAAGCAGCCACGACAACAGCACCCTGTCGCATGCTGTGCTATGAATACAGGCGATGTGCCATGCCTCATAGGTGTCTGCTTACCGTCATTAGGAATGACAGCAGGAGCAAGCCTACGCGCCACTATCTCATGCGCATGACGGCGTATTGTATCTATGCCACGCGAGGCAATTATAGTCCTGTCAGCGGCGTTTAAGTAAAAGCGTGAGCGGAACGCCGACTGTGCAAGCCGTTCAAAAAGCCGTTCGAAGTCACAGTCTATGAAACGCTCGCATCCTGCATCACCGTCATCACTATTGCTATTCCTATCATTAGCAGCAAGCGGTGATTCCTGAGCATCAAAATCCGATGCAGCGAAAAGGTCAAGTTCTTCAGACATAAACATAAAACATTATTTCTCATTGTTCACTGTGACACAAGCAGATACCTATCATGTTCTTGGTAAACCGCAAATACAAACGCTGTCAGGCGTGACAAAGCACAGTATTGGCAATCAGTCATATCCATACAAACCGCAAATATATCCCAACAAACCGCAAATATCCCCCCAACAAACCGCAAATAAAAGCATCGCCAAAAACAGCATAAGCCATACTGACACTCTGCCATATACTCATTAATCCACAAGTGCGGTGACCTTAATACTTCGGAGTATAATATGTAGCCGAGCGATACAGCCTCAGCAGGAAGTCACAGATACCATAGCAGCAGCCTATAATTATATATATCATCACCAATTGCAGGGTATTCAGCCTTATACCATCAACGCTTGCCCCAGGCAGACTGGCCACAAGGCCAAGAAACCACTCCATGACATCAGCAGCACCGCCTACGGCAAAGGCTACGACATGCACCGCCGCTGACCACCACGACACGGCGAACAACAACACCGACACATATATTATGAATACTGCTATCGGTATAGCCACAAGATTTGACAGCACGAAATAGCATGCGAAACGCCCGAAATAAAACGCTGTCAGCGGTGCGATGAGTATCTGCGAGGCAATAGATACCGATATGGAGGCCCATATCCACCTCTGCACCTTGTGCTTCAGCAGATACGGGAAAGACACTCTGTTATAGAAAGGATGGAAGAAGATGACGATAGACAATACCGACACGAATGACAGTTCGAAACCGACATCCCACAAACACATAGGATTGCAGCACATCATGACGATTGCAGCCACCGACAGTGCATTAAGGGTTATGCGCTCACCTCCCAACATCTCCACCACAGCATACACCGTGAGCATGATGGCAGCCCTCACGACACTCGTCGGCATACCTACAAGCATGACATACAACCAGATAGCCGTCAGCGCAACAGCCTGTCCCAGATAGAACGTCCTACGGCGCAGCAGCACAAACGTCAGCAACACATATATGGCCCCGAGATGAAGTCCAGATAGAGCCAACAGGTGCGATGCGCCGGCCATGGAGTAGATGTCCCTCTGCTTATCATCAAGCATCGTTTTCTCGCCCAGCGTCATCGCCGTCACCACTGCGAGTGCCTTGTCGCTCATGCCGCTGCCGCGCAACACCTCAAGCCACCTGTCTCTCCATCCCAACGCCCTTATACGCGCCCTCACCGACCATCCACAGTCTGACAGCCGCAGCCGTTTCCCGTCCCAGCAATCGCTCCGCGCATAGCCCGATGCCACGAAGTCGTGAACCTGCATCCACCTTACGAAACTGAAATTGCGTCTCGTGCCGAACTCCTCTGGCGGATACAGCATGCACCTAAGCGTCAGACCATCGCCCACACGCAGCCGCTCCGCATCACCCATACCGTCGCGCTGAACGGCCATACGCACCTTACGGCCAGCATATTTGCCGCCTACGACAGCGAGGTCAAACCGCACGGTCTTGTCACCTACCTGTGGCCGCGACATCACCACACCATTGAGCATGGCTTGCTGCGGCTCAGCTACAGCACGATGACTGCGCTTATAAGTCAGCATCCAGAACGTGCCTGTCGCCACCATCATGCACATTATCACCACAGTATGCGTCACAGGCTTGCGCCACAGGAAGAAACAAGCCACAAGCAGACAGCACGTGACCACAGCACAGGCTATCAACACGTCCACGCTGCTCCCCAAGCCATCGCCTATGACGATGCCCACGGCAAGCATTATGGCTACGCGCAGATACGGATAGAGCTGTATTTTCCCGTTAGTTATCACTGATACAGGCTGGCTACTTGGTCACTACTCATAGTCGTCGATGACACTGTTGACGAAGTCCATCATAGGTTTTGCCACCTCAAACACCTTCATCATCTCGTCAAGCCATCTGTCTCCGTCGAAGAAAGTGTCAGGCACCGCTTTCCAGCAGCAGTAGTCCTTCATCCTGAGATAGGCTATATGCTCATAGTCGCGAGGGAATCCCGACGGACAGGTTTTCAGACTCTCAAGTCCAAATCCCTTTGACGAATTCCATGTACCCTCTCCTGGCCGTCCGAAGTATCTCACGAACCGCTCACTGGCCACGCACTCCAACCACCTATCGATGTTGCCCATTATCTCATTACGGCAAGCCGTGAGCATGTCGGAAGGCAGACAATAGTCGTTGCATGCGAGCAAGCAGTGCCCCGGCTCAAGGTGTATGTAGAAGCCGCCATGGTGTGCTTTCTTGCCATGCGCGGCGATATATGCGCCAAGATGACGCTTGTATGGCGACTTGTCGGCAGAGAAACGCGTGTCGCGGTAGAACCTGTACGTGGCATCCTTCACTGATATATGAGCCACGCCCTCATCTATCTGCGCCAGACGCGGTATGGCCTGGGCAATGCCGTTCTCAAAATCAGCCCTCACCGCGAGGTATTCCTCACGGTTGGCATTGAACCACTCACGGTTGTTGTTGGCTGCTACCGCACGCAGAAACCGCAATATTCTTTTTGCATCCATCTCACTATAACGATTATTGATTTTTCCTATTTACGATTATTGTACCACATACAGGAGCCGACCCATGGCCGACTGCCGTACATACACATATACAACAGATAACGTCCACGCCGGCAGACCGTCAAAGTCTGCTGCCATCCAACAGTTTGGGGCACACGCCTGACAAATCGCACCTGTCACAATGCGGTGCGCGGCTCGTGCATACATAGCGTCCGTGTAGCAACAACCAGTGATGTGCGTTGGCGAGGTCGGCCTCGGGTATATGCCTCGTGAGCTCACGCTCCACCTTCAGTGGCGTATCTGCCGACTTCGACACGAGTCCTAACCTATGGCTCACCCTGAACACATGAGTATCAACAGGCATACGAGCCTTGCCGAAAGCCACGGCCATTATCACGTTGGCGGTCTTGCGGCCCACGCCAGGCAACGACACGAGGCTGTCAAAGTCTGACGGCACCTCACCGCCATGCCGCGACATCAGGTCACGGGCCATTGCCACCAAGTGCGCCGCCTTGGCATTGGGATATGACACACTGCGCACGTACTCATACACTTCATCCACATCGGCCTCCGACATGCTGCGTGCGTCGGGATAGCGTCTGAACAGCTCTGGCGTGACAGTATTGACACGCTTGTCTGTACATTGTGCGCTGAGTACCACCGCCACAAGCAGTTGGAACACGCTGCCAAACTCCAGTTCGGTCTGCGCATTGCCTATGTGCTCGCGAAAATATCCGAGCACATACTCATACCTTTCGTTACGTCTCATTATGGTTTATACATTTCCGTGCGTCCTCCGCCCGCCAGACTCCCGACACCTACTGAAAATAAAAAAGGCAGACAACACGACACCGTCGTTGCCCACCTTTTTATATTAATAGCATAGCGTATTGCGCCTGTCGGCGAGCATACGCTGTCCGTCAGAATGTATACGGGCATTCGCCGGCTGCATATCACTTCTTTTTCTTGTCAGCCTCTGGTGCCTTCATGGCAGGTGACGACTTGTAAGCCTTGTTCAGTCCGGCTATCACATCATTGGTTATGTCGTGTGCCTTGTCTGCATAGAGTATGTTGTCGCCGGCCTTGCTGAGTATGAGGCTGTACTTCTTGTCCTTGTTGTAGCTTGCGAGGAAGTGCTTTATGCTGTCGCGCAGGGCGTTGTTGTACTTCTCAGTCTCATTCTGGAACTCACCGCTCAGACGCTGGTTGAGGGCCTGGAGGTCCGCGTTCTGACGCTGCAGCTGTGCCTGTATGCCCTGTGCCTGCTCGCGTGTGTATGCGTTCTGCTGTATCTTCTGCTGGAAGTTGGCGGCGGCGGCCTCCAGCTGCTGCTGCTTCTGTGCGAGGGTGTTCTGGATGTTCTGGCCCTTCTTCTGGAGTATCAGTGAGTACTCCTTGCAGAACTTGTACTGCGTCATGATGCTGTCTACCTCTACGAAGGCTATCTTCGTCTCCGTGGGAGCCACCTGGCTGCTTGCAGCCTGATCGTCGTTCTGCGATTTAGACTTGTCGCAGGAAGCCATTGCCACCACTGCGAAAGCTGCCACAGCAAAGGCACCGATAAAGTTTGTCTTTTTCATCTTGTTGTTTTTATTTCTGATTTATATGTTCTTACACTATGCACGGCCATGCGCGGCATACACTTACATAAGGAGTGTGCATGAATATGCTGTCATGATATCAGCAAGCCTTGCCTCTCTCACGTGCCTCACGGTCCTGCTCCATCACGCAATGTATGCCCATGCGGCGCAGAGCGGCATTGTCATGCACGTGCTGCGACTTGAATCTGCCGTTCTTCTTGAATATGACCCTGACGCAAAATAATGCCATGGCAATAGCAATTATTAACACGCTGAGAAGTAATGTTTCTATCATTTTTACTAATTTTGTGTCTGTAAAGGTTTCCTACCCAGTCTTGCATGCCACACAGACAAGCAACAGGCGAAGCCATCTTACAGCAGCTTATAGTTTGCAAAGATAATGCAAAAGGAGCAGAGCGCAAAATAATTTAGCGGTTTTTATCCCACGTTAGGATTTCTACCGACTTTTATTCACGATGCCGGCATCTACGTACATGGCGAGCAAACCACAGCTGCCGTCCTGCCACATGCACACGCATACGGCAAAAAGAAGAAACATACAACTAAAATTTATATTACGACAATGAACAACAACGAACTGAAACCTGCCCGCGTGTTCGAGCAGTTTGCGAAAATCAATGCTATCCCCCGCCCCTCAAAGCACGAGGAGCAGATGATAGAGTACCTGAAGGCATTCGGCAGCAGCCACGGACTCGAGACCGAAGTAGATGAGACTGGCAACGTGATTATCCGCAAGCCCGCCACCAAAGGCATGGAAAACCGTCCTACGGTGATACTCCAGAGCCACATGGACATGGTGTGCGACAAACTCGTGGACGTAGACTTCGACTTCCACAAGGATGCCATCCAGACATACATCGACGGCGAGTGGCTTACCGCCAAGGGCACCACGCTGGGAGCCGACGACGGCATAGGCTGCGCCATAGAGCTGGCAATCCTCGACAGCGACGACATAGAGCACGGCCCCATAGAGTGCGTTTTCACACGCGATGAGGAGACAAGCCTCAC
>JALFIM010000023.1 GCA_022775985.1 Prevotella sp. | reverse complement strand
TGGAGTATAATATATAATAATGTGTATGCGCTTAGGCCATGCACGCAAAGACTATGAGTGATATGAGACGAATATTCTACATGCTGGCGGTGGCTGTCATCGCCGTTGTCAGCTCTTGTCGTAATGACGATGTGGTCATTCCGCCTACGCCCGAGGACACGGGCAAGCCGTCTGTGAAGGGTAAGGTGGTGGGCATGTATGTGCTCAACGAGGGCGTCATGGGCTTTAACAAGGCCACGCTCGACTACCTCGACCTCTCAGCCTATGGCCTCACGGTGCAGTACATGCGCAATATATATCCCTCACGCAATCCTGACGATGTGAAGGAGCTCGGCGATGTGGGCAATGACGTGAAGGTGTATGGCAGCAAACTGTGGATGGTTATAAACTGTTCAAACAAGGTGGTGGTGGCATCGGTGGCCGACTGTCGCCGACAGGGACAGGTAGACATACCCAACTGCCGCTACCTCGCGTTTCATGACGGGTATGCCTACGTCAGTTCGTACGTTGGTCCGGTGGATAGGTCACAGGACTCGCCGCTCGGCAGCGTGTACAAGGTGGACACTACGTCGCTCAGTATAGTGGGACGCGTGGATGTGGGCTATCAGCCTGACGAGATGGCCGTGCTTGACGGCAAGTTGTATGTGGCCAACAGCGGCGGATACCGTGCCCCCAACTACGACAGGACAGTGAGCGTAATAGACCTCGCCACATTCAGGGAGGAACGCAAGATAGACGTAGACATCAACCTGTTTCGCTGCAAAGCCGACAAGTACGGGCAGCTGTGGGTGTCGTCGCGTGGCGATACCTACGACGTGCCGTCGCGTCTGTACTGGCTGCGCAAGGACCAGTCGGGCCGCATGGAGAAGGCCGGCTGCATAAATCATAATGTGTCTGACTACTGCATAGTGGGCGACTCACTGTACTTCATTGCAGCGGAGTGGAGCAGCATTATGATGGACAACACCATAAGCTACGGCATTGTGAACGTGCGTACGCATGAGCTGGTGAGCCAGACTCTGTCGTCGGCACCCGAGCTCGCGGCCGTGGAGATGCCCTACGGCATCATAGTCAATCCCTACGAGCGCGACTTCTACGTGATGGATGCCAAGAACTACTTGTCGAGTGGTGAGCTTCTGCACTTCAAGGCCGACGGCAGTTTCGACTGGAAGGTGAGCACCGGCGATATACCGGGGCATGCGGCATTCGTGTTTAAGGACGAGAAGAAATAACAACATATCAGTAATATATTCGTAAAGTTATGATGAAAAATCTACTTTTGTTGCTTGCCGCCACAGCGACGGTAGGCGTGGCTCAGGCCCAGACCGTGCTCGGCACTGCCCAGTACAAGGGCTACAGCAAGTACATAAAGGCCGTGGACGAGTACGTGCCGGCTCCGGGACAGTTTGTCAACGCACTGCCCGCTTATGAGGATGGCGATGATGCCGCCGCCATGGCTGCCAAATGCACGGCGGCGATTGCCGATGACAAAGGGCAGTTTGTGACCCTCGGCGCTTATGGAGGGTACATTACGTTCCACTTCGACCACAGCGTGGCCAACGTGAAGGGGCAGCGCGACATATACATCAAGGGCAACGCGTTCGCCAACAACAGCGAGCCTGGCGTGGTGATGGTGTCGAAGGATGTCAACGGCAACGGACTTCCCGATGACCCTTGGTATGAGATAGCCGGCAGTGCAGAGACAGACCGCCCAGGTGAGGTGGTGTATGGATATGAGGTGACGTACACCAAGGATGCCATGAATGCCGTGCCCTGGACAGACAACAAGGGCGGCAGCGGCGTAGTGGAGCGCATAGGCATACATAAGCAGGAGTATTTCCCGCTCTGGCTCGACAGCCCTTTGAAGTTCACGGGCACCCTGCTCCCCAAGAACGCAGTAAATAACGGCAGTGACGAACGTCCTTACTGGAATCTGAAATCGTACAGCTACGGTTATGTAGACAATCTGCCCAACAGCGACATAGATGGATGCAGCATAGACTTGTCGTGGGCTGTGGATGCCGACAGAAGTCCTGTAGACCTCGATGCCGTAGACTTCGTGCGCGTGTACTGCGGCGAGAACCAGTCAGTGGGTGCCCTTGGTGAGACATCTACGGAGATAGCCGGTGCCGAGGACTTGCACCTTGAGGCTTCCGTAGACGCGCAGGGGACCGCCTCTGTGGCCACGTTTGAGAACATATCGCTGGCCGATGAGAGCCACTACATGTTCAAGCCTGCCGATGCTGAGAATATGGAATACTATGAGGGTGCCATCACAAGCGGACGATACAAGTTCAGCGCCACATACATGGACTATTCTGGATATGACATGTGGACAGGATTCGTGGTGGCCAACTACACCGACAATGTGTATGCCGCACTTGATGACCAGTTCAAGAACGCCAAGGGCGGTGGCCACAAGTCGGCCAACTACGCTATATGCTACGCCTCTGGCCCCTGCACAGTGGACGTGCAGGCAGGCGAGCAGGGCGCAGTGGTGAGCGGATTCTATGTCAACAACTCGGCATGGGTGGCCGATGCCATACTGCACGGTGACGGAATGTCGGGTGATGGCTACACGGGTACTGACGGATTCCGCACAGGCGACTGGTTTAAACTTACGCTTACGGCCACGAAGGCAGACAACAGCACCGTGACGAAGGATGTGTACCTCGCCGACTACCGCTCGGAGTCGGAGGCCGACCACTACTATATAGCCGACTGGACGTGGGTAGACCTCTCAGACTTGGGTGCTGTCAAGAGCATAGCCTTCAGCCTGTCGAGCACGCGCAACGGCCAGTGGGGCATGACCACACCAGCCTACTTCTGCATAGACGACTTCGGAGGTGTCAACGACGGTTCTACCAATGGCATAGCACATCCGGCAGTATCAGGCGGTAAGGCTCCTGTCGCCAAGTCGCGCTTCACCGTTGACGGCCAGCGCATCGCGGCTCCGCAGCGTGGCGTGAACATCATACGCATGAGCGACGGCAGCATACGCAAGGTGCTCGTCAAGTAACTGTTGTTTTACGGAACGGGCCGTTTCGCACTGTAAAACGGCCCATTCTGCTTCACGAAACGGCCCATTTCGCACCGCGAAATGGGCCGTTTCGCAATGCGTTGATACCGAGAATGTTGCGGTATTAGTATGGAACGGCCGCTGCGTTGGCCCTAAGTGATGTTTTAGGGTGCTCTCATGTATATGTGTGGTATGAGGGCGTGTCGGGCGTTTTGGCGGCCGATTATTTGCGCGTTCGGCCGATTTTAAGTAAGTTTGCAGTGAGAAAACGACAATATATGAAAGTAGACATAAATACATACAAGGAGATACACCGTCCGACATACATTCTGGAGGAGGAGAAGTTGCGCGGCAACCTGTCGCTCATCAAGTCTGTGGCCGACCGCACAGGCGTGGAGATAATACTCGCCTTCAAGGCTTACGCCCTGTGGAAAACGTTTCCCATATTCCGTGAGTACATAGGTTCCACCACGGCAAGCTCGCTGTCGGAGGCACTCATGGCTTACAGCAAGTTCGGCAATAAGGCGCACACGTACTCGCCGGCATACACCGACTATGAGATAGACGAGATGGCACGCTGCTCAAGCCACCTCACCTTCAACTCGCTGTCGCAGTATGGCCGTCTGCATGAGTGCGTGCGCCGCGCCAATCAGTCGGTGAGTATCGGGCTGCGCGTCAATCCGCAGTACTCCGAGGTGGGTACCGACCTGTACAATCCGTGCGCCCCTGGCACGCGCTTCGGTGTCACTGCCGACAAGCTGCCCGAGCGTCTGCCTGAGGATATCGAAGGCTTCCACTGCCACTGTCACTGCGAGAGTGGGGCTGACGTATTCGAGCGGACGCTCGCGCATATAGAGGATAAGTTCTCGCCGTGGTTTGCCCAACTGAAGTGGATAAACTTCGGTGGGGGCCACCTCATGACGCGTCGCGACTACGATGTGGAGCGTCTCGTGCGCGTGTTGAGGGCGTTTCGTGAGCGTTATCCGCACCTGCATGTCATCATGGAGCCCGGAAGCGCGTTCGCATGGCAGACAGGTCCGCTCGTGGCACAGGTCGTAGACGTAGTGGAGGACGGTGGCATAAGCACGGCGATAGTCAACGTCAGCTTCACGTGCCACATGCCCGACTGCCTTGAGATGCCCTATATGCCGGCAGTGCGTGGCGCGGAGGTGGTGCCCGACGGCCCACATGGCGACACATTATATATATATAGGATAGGCGGCAACAGTTGTCTCTCGGGCGACTTCATGGGAAGTTGGCGTTTCGACCATGAGCTGCAAGTGGGCGAGAATATCATATTCGAGGACATGATGCACTACACCACGGTGAAGACAAACACCTTCAATGGCATCAGTCATCCCTCCATAGCCATGGTGAAGGCTGGCAGTCATGAACTCGAGGTATTGCGCTCATTCAGCCCTGTTGACTACATAGAACGCATGGATTGAGCATGCTTTTAGCCCCAAAATGCACTTTTTTTGAAGAAAATTGAAAAAAAACGTCTGAAATGTTTGTGGGTTCGGAAAAAAGTGCTACCTTTGCAACCGCATTGAGAGAGATGCTCCTCACAATGAGGAATACAATGCGGGAATAGCTCAGTTGGTAGAGCACAACCTTGCCAAGGTTGGGGTCGCGGGTCCGAGTCCCGTTTTCCGCTCGACATTCTGAATGACGGCAGGTCAGAAACCTGACTCAAGCCAAATGCCCAGGTGGCGGAATTGGTAGACGCGCACGTTTCAGGTGCGTGTGTTTTACGACGTGCAGGTTCGAGTCCTGTTCTGGGCACAAACATTCAGAATGCTTTGAAATGTTGGAGAGGTGGCGGAATTGGTAGACGCGCTACTTTGAGGGGGTAGTGACAATTGTGTCGTGGGAGTTCGAGTCTCCTCCTCTTCACTTTCATTGTTTTTAAATATTTATTGCGGGAATAGCTCAGTTGGTAGAGCACAACCTTGCCAAGGTTGGGGTCGCGGGTCCGAGTCCCGTTTTCCGCTCTAAATTGTTTTTAGAGAAACAACATTTTCCGATGAACTTATACTTACGATATTTTGATAGGGAAGCGCTCGTTCATAATGTAGACGAAGCGCTTGATTTTTTGCGCTCAATACCCGAGATAGGCATGAATCAGAACATAGAGTCTGACATACGCGACTATGTGGCCAGCGACGTGTTCTACCCCAAACGCTACAAGGTGAGACAGCGTGTCTATTTCATCATCATAAAGACTACTGCCGCCACCATGCTCGACTTCAAGCAGAAGAAGGCTCTGCACAACGCTCCGCAGTCTGGTCCCGCCATGGATAAGCGCGACCTGGCGTCGGGAGTGGTGACGCGTCTCAATGAGGAGCGGGCCGGGTGGTACGAGGGTACGCTCGACTTCAAGCGCGTGGTGATGATTCCCGCCACGGGAAAGCATGAGTACCGCGACACGCATTTCGTGGCACAGTGCAAGGCTATGAGCGGCATTGACTGCTACAACCGCATCGTAGACCATCTGCGTGAGCGTGTGGATGGACGCTCGCAGTTCCCCTCTGCCAAGGGCAAGAACTTCCGCTTCAAGTATCTCGGCATGTGGAAGTGACGCTCCAAGGCAGTATCGCCACGGCCCGGGGCTGTCGGCGGTATGCCTGTTGGGCGTTGATGCTTGTCTGTGGGGCTGTTGTGCCCCACGTGAGGGCTGGCTTCTGTGATACATGTGACACGTAATATTGTGTAAGTATGAATAAGGTGATATTGATAGGAAATGTAGGGCTTGAGCCTGAGGTGCGCTACTACGATGCCGATCAGGCCGTGGCGCGTATCAGGCTTGCCACCACGGAGAAGGGCTACACGCTGCCCAACGGCACGCAGGTGCCCGACCGCACCGACTGGCACACCGTGCTGTTGTGGAAAGGGTTGGCGAAAATCGCCGAACGCTATGTGCACAAGGGCGACAAGATATGCGTGGAGGGACGGATACGCTACCGCTCTGAGGACACGCAGAAGGGTGAGCGGCGCTACGTCACGGAGATATATGCTGACAGCATGGAACTGCTTACGCCGCGCTCGGCACGACGCGATGAGGCGCAACAGGCGGCTTCGGGTGGTCAGACACAGGCTTCTGGTGGCCAGGCGCAGACTGCTGGCGGCTCAAGTAAATTGCCATTCTGACTCGTATGGCACGGGTCTGAATGGCTTGTGCTGTTTTATAATGTAGGGTCTGATACCGTTCAGACCGTAAAAAACACTATCGTATAATGGACGACATATTCAGTTCTATTGTCAACTCTTTTGCTGAGGTCTCGTTCGGTGAGTTCACCTATGGGGTGGGGCTGGCCGGATGCCTCACCTTGTTGCTCCTGTGGGTATCGGGGTTCGCCAGCGGGTCGGAGATAGCTTTCTTCAGTCTGTCGCCTTCCGACATAGCGGAGCTCAAGGCATCCAAGTCATCGCGCGACAAGAAGATACAGGTGCTGCGCGATGACAGTGAGCGTACACTGGCCACGATACTTATCACCAACAACCTCGTCAACGTGACGATAATCATGCTCTGCAACTATATCTTCGGCGCACTCGTTGACTTCGGGCGTGCCGTATGGCTGCAGTTCCTGTGCATTACGGTGCTGCTGACATTCATTTTGCTGCTCTTCGGAGAGATTATGCCTAAGGTGTTCAGCCGCCAGAATCCGTTGGCGTTCTGCCGTAGGTGCGTGGGGGGCGTCATGTTCGCGCGTAAGGTGTTCTGGCCTTTGGAGACGATGCTCCTGCGCAGTGGCATACTTGCCGAGAAAGTGGTGCAGAAGGAGAACCACGTGCTTAGTGTTGACGACCTCGAACAGGCTCTTGAGCTTACCGACAAGAACGATATCAAGGATGAGCAGAGCATGCTCAAGGGCATCATCCGCTTTGGCGATGAGACCGCCAAGGAGGTGATGACGAGCCGGCAGGATATCGTAGACCTTGATATAAAGTGCAATTACGCTGATGTGCTGAAGTGTATCGTAGACAACAATTACAGCCGTATTCCCGTATATCAGGACAATGAGGACAACATGCGTGGCGTGTTGTATATCAAGGACTTGCTCCCTCATCTGTCCAAACCGTCCAATTTCAGGTGGCAGAGTCTCATAAGGCCGCCGTACTTCGTGCCTGAGACGAAGAAGATAGACGACCTCATGCGCGAGTTTCAGGAGAACAAGGTGCATATAGCCATAGTAGTGGATGAGTTCGGAGGCACAAGTGGCATAGTGACTCTTGAGGATATACTCGAGGAGATAGTGGGAGAGATAAACGATGAGTACGACGATGACGTGAAGTCTTACTCTAAACTCAACTACAATACTTATCTGTTTGAGGGCAAGACGCTGCTTACTGACTTCTGTAAGGTGCTCAATGTCAGTGATGATGAGTTTGCTGATGTGGAGGGAGACGCCGACACTTTGGCCGGACTGCTGCTTGAGATAAAAGGCGACTTCCCGAGTATGCACGAGAAGATAGACTTCAAGAACTACACGTTTGAGGTGATGGGTGTGGATGAACGCCGTATAAGCAAGGTGAAGGTTACCGTGCATGAGCACAGGAAAGTGTCTGATGAAGAAGCTGGAAACAAGCATTGAGCCACGCCATAGAGTTTGTATTGTATGGCGTTGGTGAGAATAACGGAGGTGGCTGATGGCGTGCGGCTCGGACTTTGGCGTATGAGCGAGACGGCCGATGACTTTGCCCATACTCCTATATATACTGATGTTTGCTCCCGATATGGCGGCAAAGCCCGCAGGATGGAGGCTTTTTGTGCGCATGCCCTGCTTTGGGCCATGACGGGGGACGGTTTGCTGCGCATATCGCATGAGCCGTCGGGATGCCCGTTTGTGGTGGGCGTGTCGGGCGGTGACGGCGCATGTGCGGCGCGGGATGTATGTATAGGCATCAGTCATACGGTAAGTTGGGTGGCGCTGATATTGTCTGACCACGGGCCTGTGGCTGTCGATATAGAGTACAGGAGTGCCCGTGTCAGGAGGGTGGCTCCTCGTTTTCTTAGACCAGATGAACCGTTCGCTACGGTGGAGGAGATGCTTTTGGCTTGGTGCGCTAAGGAGACTGTCTATAAGTTGTACACGTCTGACAACCTTGCCGCTGCCGATATGAGAGTCGGCGCGTTCCGTTTGGCTGACAGCGGTTTGCTGGAAGTACACAATATGCGCCGCCAGTCGGTAGTGGACTTGCGGTATGAACTTACGGCAGGCTATGCGCTTACGTACACTGTCTGATAAATGTGGCGCTTTTGTTTCGTGCTGTCGGATTTTTCTGTTAACTTTGCATCCATTATGAATATAGACTTACTCACAGAGGCCGAAGCAACGCTTCTCAAGGAAATTGTGGCACGCTCTGCAAGCATTGTGGTGTGTTGTCATAAGTCACCTGACGGCGATGCTATTGGCTCTTCGCTTGCATGGGCAGAGTACTTGCGCTCAAACGGTAAGCAAGTCACCGTCATTGTGCCGGATGCTTACCCCGACTTCTTGCAGTGGTTGCCCAATACGGAGAAGATACTGCGGTATGACAAGCACCAGCAACAGGCCGATGACATTATCGGGCAGGCCGACCTTATATTCTGTCTTGACTTCAACGCCACGAGCAGACTTGACCTTATGCAGCAGGTTATAGACAATTCTGCGGCAAGCAAGGTGCTCATCGACCATCATCTCAATCCCGACATCAATACTGTGTTGTCTGTATCGCATCCCGAAATGAGCAGTACTGCCGAGATGGTGTTCCGTGTTATCTGGCAACTTGGGGGCTTTGAGGCCATGGACAAGAAGTGCGCGGTGCCCATATATTGCGGTATGATGACAGATACGGGCGGCTTCACCTACAATTCCAACTCTCCAGAGATATTCTTCATTATCAGTCAGTTGCTTACTAAAGGCATCAACAAGGACAAGATATACCGCAATGTGTTCAACAATTACAGCCAGTGGGCCATGCGGTTGAGGGGGTATCTCATTTCGCAGAAGATGAATGTGGTGGCTGGTATGCACGCTTCCTACTTCTCCATATCGCGTCATGACATGAAGCGTTTTCACTTTATTAAGGGCGATGTGGAGGGACTCGTCAACGAACCGTTGCGTATCAAGGGCATGAGACTGTCCATATCGCTGCGCGAGGACGACAGGCGCGACAACGTTGTGTGGGTCAGTCTGCGCTCTGTTGACGACTTTCCGTGCAACAAAATGGCGGAGGAATTCTTCAACGGCGGCGGTCATCTGAATGCCAGCGGTGGCCATCTCGACTGCTCACTTGGTGAGGCCGTGCAGATTACACAGCAGGCAATAGCCCATTACAAGGACTTGCTCACCCGATGACATGGCATCAAAGCACTTCCGCTTGTTGAAAAAATGTATATTTTACGGCTCAAATATGTATAATGTTTAAAAGTTAATGGCTGTAAATAGAAGAATCATCAAAATTTACTATCTTTGCATAAGATAAGCTACGGCTTGGCAATTGAAACATGTTTCATTGC
>JALFIM010000155.1 GCA_022775985.1 Prevotella sp. | reverse complement strand
CCGTTACGTTTTGCATCTAGACCAGAACAAGATGGACAATCGCAAATGCCTCTCCGAGCATCCTTTCGGAACCATGAAGCGAGCACTTGGGCAATACTACTTTTTACTGAAAGGCAAACTGAAAGTAACTGCTGAGATGGGTCTTTTCTGCCTATCTTATAACCTTCGTCGTGCCATATCTCTTAAAGGTGTACCTGCTTTGATTGCTTCTCTTGGATAATGACCTGTAGGGATCAATACCATCGAAAAACACGCTCTATTAGTGTTCATATCGGCCTTTTTAAGCCCTTATGACGAATTGTTTAACATAAAACAAAATTTTAAGATGAAAAAATATATGCCCTTAAATGGGCTTAGGTGGAGTCGCGATAGCGGTTCCACCCTATGTGATACACCCCAAAACGGCCGTTCTCGGACGGGCTGGGGGTATCTTTGTGCTGTTGCATAATGTTTTCTTCTTCTTGGGCTTCTATGCGGATGTGTATAGCTTGACTTTTACGCTGAAGAAACTGTTGCTGACAGCATTGTTTAAGGATGTGGAAAACTTGCTTGTGCCACTGTGGTTCTTGCAGAGTCTTTTCAAGGGGTTGGTTATCACATATCTTGTGTGTTTGATTCCTAAGAAATGGATGCAATGGGCAGTTGTGGTGGCGATGTATGTTTATGGATGGATTTGTTGTGAGAAAGGGATGCACTTGTTCTATTCCATGAACCGCGACATGGGAATAGTTATCGTCATCTTTTTGGGGTATGAACTGAAGGGTGTTACAGCCTTGCAAAATAAATGGTTATTTTGGGCTTCCTCTGTATTGCTTGTGACAGCAGCTTTTTATGTGAAGATAGAGTTGGCTGCGGATAATATGGGCCCATTTGGCATGTTGCCTATATTGACATTGGCTGGCGCCGTTTTTGTAAGAAGAATTGTCGCAGTCTGCCAACGGTTATCGAATACTTGCTGTCAATTATTTGCTTGGATGGGGCGTAACAGTCTCTATATTTTGGTATTCCATTTTACAGGATTCCACTTGTTGAGTTGGGCTATGGTGAACCTTGGTGTTGGTAATCCTGATTCTTTATCCAATCTTATTATATTGGATGGCATCAATTATAATGTTTGGTTCATCCCTTACACATTGGCGGGCTTGCTGTTACCATTCGTCTATTTGAGGATAAAGGCATTTCGGATAAAATAAATGTCTCAAGAATTGAGATTGTATTTATGAAGATATTATATATAGCTCGCACCGATACCTACCGCTATTATCGTGAGGGTATAAATCCCTCGCATTGGCTCTATGGAGCCGTGGAGATGGAGAAGGACGGAAATGAAGTGGTATGGGAAGATGAATCCCGGGCATTGCTTAATGACATACGGTTGGTATGGAAGCATCTCCCCGACTTGGTATTCATTCCCAATCTCAATCTCCGCAGCCATCTGTTGCTATTGCTGATTACTGCTTTTGGACTGTCAAGGACACCGATTTATGCTTTCCTCCAT
Organism: Prevotella sp.; assembly: GCA_022775985.1. Taxonomy (GTDB): domain Bacteria; phylum Bacteroidota; class Bacteroidia; order Bacteroidales; family Bacteroidaceae; genus Prevotella. Next base: position 3,852 of record JALFIM010000155.1, on the reverse strand, counting down.
CACGAGCCTAAGGTGAAGTGTGGATGGAAGTCGGTGCTTTATCGACTGTTGCTCAGCGCCCCACGTCATCTGTTCTTCCTAAGCACCAAGACGATGGAGGAAACGGTGAAAGCAGGACTCGTTGCAAAAGACAAATGCTCAGTGCCGGGGTGGGGGCCAGACATAGGCTTTTATGGCAAGGTGCCAAAGAGCAGTGGCAAGTGGTTCGTGTCTACGGGCAAGGAGAACCGCGACTTCGATATGTTGATAGAGGCTTTCCGACGGACTGGTGCGCCGCTGATGATTATGACGGCAAGAAGTCATGCCGGCAATGACTATTCCGACTTGCAGGAGAAATGCAGAGACATCCCTAATATTCGGGTCGTGATAACAGAGAATTCGGGCAATGTCTATCCGCAAATGCTGGAGGCTATGGCCAATGCAAGGGCTCTGGTCTGTCCGCTTCGTAAGGACAAACTCAACTACTGCGTGGGGCTCTCCACCATTGCTGATGCCATCGGACTGCACAAACCGCTGATAATCACTCGCAACCCATACCATGATGCTGCATACCTCAAGGGTATGGAGGTGGTGGAGACGGTGGACGACTGGGTGGCGGCTATCAACCGCATCATGGCCCATGACGAAAGTACTCCATCTCCCTGCTTGAGTATGCAGAACTGTTGTCAGAAGATGAAGGGTATTGTCTCTGCCTTGGGATAGCGCAGTCTATGGGCGTTGTGGCGGAGTGCATGGCCCCGTGTACCCATGTTCATGGCCTAACTTTTGTTAAATCCCCCGAAAACGTTAGTATTTACAAAAATAAGCCGTATTTTTGCGAAAACAATAAGAAAGAAACGACATGGAACGTTTGGCGGAAGAACGATATATCAGCTTGCTGACCGATTTTGGATTCAAGCGAATCTTTGGAACCAATCCCAACAGGGATTTGCTCATCAACTTCTTGAACTCGCTGTTCAATAAGGAGCAGGTCATCACGGATGTGAAATATCTGAATAGCGAGAAAGTAGGAGATGTATATGCCGAGCGAAAGGCTATCTTCGATGTGTATTGCGAGAATGAGAAGGGTGAGAAGTTTATCGTTGAGATGCAGAATGCTTATCAAAAGTATATCAAGGACCGTTCCCTGTATTATTCCACCTTCCCTATTCGTGAGCAGGCACCCAAAGGCACAGACTGGAATTTTGAATTGGCGCATGTCTATGTCGTGGTTTTGCTGAACTATGACATGAAGGAGGATGCCTTTGATGCCAGGGCTATTTCGCATGATGTAGGACTGTTGGACAAGAAAACCAAGAGGGTATTCAATGACAAGCTCTCTTTCAAGTACGTGGAGATAGCCAAGTTTGACAAGCCCTTGGAGAAACTCCGTACACTTTATGACAAGTGGCTGTATGCCTTGAAAAATTTGCCGAAATTGGAGAAAAGACCTCAGAAGTTGCGGGATAAAATCTTCGACAAACTTTTTGAGGAGGCGGAAATCGCTAAATTCTCCAAGAAGGAACTGCATGAGTATGAGGATAGCCTCAAGGCATACCGTGACATCAAGAACTCTATTGATACAGCCGAGGAGAAGGGCCGTATGAAGGGTAAGGAAGAAGGTCGTGCGGAAGGTCGTGCGGAAGGTCGTGCGGAAGGCCGTGATGAGCGTTCTGTTGAGATAGCACGTAAAATGTTGAGCGAGGGTGAGTGTATAGATAAGATAGTCATGTACACTGGTTTGACGAATGAGCAAATCAGGGAATTGGAATAGTATTGATGAAAATATTGTGCATGGCTCACACTGCTGCCTGTCGCTATTGTCGTGATGGCATATAACTATAAGTTGATGCCATCAATGCGGCTAATCCCGATCTGCTGTGGATAGGCATGACTGCACCAAAGCAGGAGAAGTGGACTTATGCCCATTGGGACGAACTTAATATACACTGCCATGTGGGCACTATCGGGGCTGTGTTTGACTTCTTCGCCGGTACGGTGGAGCGTGCGCCCGTGTGGTGGCAGCGGCATGGACTGGAATGGCTGTACCGACTGCTGAAGGAGCCTAAGCGCATGTGGCGTAGGTACATTATCGGCAATGCGCTGTTTCTTTGGAACATCTTTGTGCATGAGTGAGGCGTAGCTTTCGTATAGGAATGATGGATTACAGGATATACTTTCGTTTCATCCAATTCTCGTTGGGGCTTTATGAGGGCAAGGAATTCCTTGATGGTTCTGTGTTGCAGGGCTTTGACTGGGATGCTTTTTATGATTTCGCCAAGCGACAGACGCTTGTTGGCATAGTCTTTGACGGCATTCAGCGACTGCCTAAGGGCGCAGCCCCTCGGCTTGACTTGTTGATGAAATGGCTTGGGATGAGCCAGAGAGTCAAGATGCGCAATGAGGTCTTGAACGAGGCTACAGTGGCCGTATATAATAGTGTGAGGAATGCGGGATATAGCTGTTGTATCTTGAAAGGGCAGGGCAACGCGGTGATGTACCCCAACCCATCGGCACGAATGCCAGGTGATGTGGATGTGTGGGTGGATGCAGGGCGTGATGATATCCGTAGGCTCGCCCGTGCTCTCGTGGAAATTGCCGATGGGCGTGTAGGCAGTGAGAGCCTTAACCACATAGGGCTTACCATGGGTGGCATAACTGTGGAACTGCATTCTACTCCAGGTTTCATGGCAAACTGCATCTATAACCGTAGGTTGCAGAATTGGTTGAGACGGAATGCTGACTTACAGTGTAGCAACATGGTGGCACTGCCGAATGGCTCCGGCGCTGTGGCTGTGCCGACATGTGCTTTCAATGCCGTTTATCAACTCTATCATCTCTACCATCATTATTTCTATGAGGGCGTAGGACTGAGGCAGGTCGTGGACTATTACTTCGTGGTAGTGAAGAGTGAAGAACGAAGAGTGAAGGGTGAGGAGGGTGAAGTGAAGAGTGAAGAACTAAGAGTGAAGAATCCTATGGCTTTGGAGGGTGAACTGAATAGGCTTGGACTATGGAAGTTTGCAGGTGCTGTGATGTATGTGCTTCATAATGTGATGGGACTGCCTGAGGATATGATGATAGCCCCGATGGACCGCAAAAGAGGGCGAATGCTCCTTGATGACATCTTGAATGGCGGAAACTTCGGACATTATGACAAGCATCATGCAGTGGGGCATAATCTCCTCCGCCTGTATCGTGATGCTCGTCTTTTGAGGTTTTATCCTTCTGAGGCTTTGAGTGAGCCTGTGTTCAGGGCGTGGCATTGGTGGTGGAGAAAGAGAAACGGATTGTAATCCGCTAAGGTTTCAACACAATAGACATAAGAAATGAGATGTATTGCTTCAGCAGAAATGTCGAGACGGATTCAACATAAATATACCATTCAGGCTGTCTGCAAGTAGGTGTTGCAGACAGTTATCTGTAAAAATCACGCAGCATGTCTTTGGCCTGTTCCAGCCGTCTTGTTCCAACTTCCCGTTTTTTAGCGAATACGTCGGTTTCGATATCCTTGGCCTTCTGGGCTAATGATGTTTTCCAGTTGCCCACTACTTTCCCGTTGTATAGGATTACAGGATGGAATATGCCGAAGCGGTTGTGGGCTTTGGGCTCATGCCGCTTCTCAAGGGCTATCCAACGGCTCTTGTATCCGATAAGATACTCATCGTAAGGGGGAAGCAGTATTACGGACTTCTCGTTTGCGGTTTGTAGTGGTTGGGCTATTGCCGGCCTTGACAGATAATCTTCCACAAACCGTGTCTTATACACCAACATTGTTTCTCCTTGTATCTTCACTTCCTCCAATTCCGAAGCTATAAGTTGCACTGCCTTCCTGTTTTGCGTAATGGGCAGTCCTGTCCACCAGCAGAAGTC
>JALFIM010000152.1 GCA_022775985.1 Prevotella sp. | reverse complement strand
AACGCAGCCAACTACGTGAGCTACTCGCGCGAGCTGGAACCCACCAACAAGAAGAACCCCTATGCCACGCTCACACTGCCGTTCACCGTGGCTGTGCATGAGGGAGTACACAACAACGACGCTTCGGGCAGTACGGCATCTAAAGGTGTGTTCACCGTGTACACTATGCAGGACGGCAACGCCTTCAGCGGTGATGGGTACGACAACTACGACTATGGCTTCACAGGCCACTTCAAGCCACTCACGGGTGTAGACCACACCGAGGCCAACACTCCATACCTCGTGGTGATAAACGAGTACGCCGCCGATGATGCCGAAGGCCGACTGCTCTTCACAGTGCGCCAGAACGGTGCTACGATAGAGCCTACTCCCACCCCCATCACAGGCGCGACATCCACTGGAAAAGTGGGCGAACGCAACGTCACGATGACCTGCCGTGGCTCGTTCAGCGGCGAGTGCATAGCTAAGGAGCAGGGCGTGTTCTACTTCAACAACGGCCGCTTCGTCAACTCGGTGAACCTCGGACAGCAGTACCCCGATGTGTATGTGCTTCCGTTCCGTGCCTGGTACGACTGCCAGATGCCATCCACATACAAGGCCATGGCCATATCACTTACCCCCAACGACGGCACTACGGCCATAGACGACGCGCCCTCTGCCGCCGACGGTGAGCAGACAGTGGCTCTCGGTACGGCCCCCGGCACCATCATGGTGAAGGCCCTCCGCGACGTGACCACTACCGTATGCTCCATAGACGGGCAGACAGTGGCAACGCTTCAGTTGCAGGCCGGCGAGACACGCACGGTGAGTGTGGCGGCTGGCATGTACGTAGTGGGCGGCAAGAAGATAATGGTAAGAAAATAGATAGAAACCCTTAAAAACCTGATAGTATTATGAGCAAGAAGAGATATATAGCCCCCATGACCACAAGCCTCAGGCTTGATACGGGGCAGGAGATGCTGGCAGCGTCTGAGCAAGGACCGTTTGCGGGTGCGAAGCCAAACCATGAGTGGGACGATGTGTACGAAGATGACGGTGCTGACCAGTGGGGACTGAACCCCTACTACGGCGACGACTGACAACACGCCAAACGCCACTGCGGCCAGCAACGTGGCACCGCAAGGTGCGTCACGTGGCTGACCGCAGCAGAATATAGGATACGATAAGAGAACTATTGTTATAAGGTTTATGCATGTTGGGGCTACGTTCTCCGTGATGGAGGGCGTAGCCCTTCTTGCATTCCTTGGCGAGATGGCGGCCGTCGCGGGCCGTCATCACTTCCGCCTTGACCTGTGACGGCCTCTGCCTTTGGGTGAGATGGCGGCCACCACGCACGCTGTGCCCGTCAGAGCTTCACCACTCCGATGCCAGGACGGTCGGGAAGTGTAATCTTGCCCTTCACCACTTCCATGCCCTTGAAGCGGTCGTTGGCGATGAGCAGGTTGCCGTCGAGGTCGGCGAAGTCAACGACTGGCGAGAGCTGCGCGGCCGCGCTGACGGCGCATGAGGTCTCCGTCATGCAGCCCACCATCACCTTCATGCCGCGGGCACGGGCGTAGTTGAGCATCTTCCATGCCTCGCGCATGCCCGTACACTTCATCAGCTTGATGTTGATGCCCGTGTACGCGCCCTCGATACGGCGTATGTCGGCAAGCCGCTGAATGGCCTCATCGGCGAAAGTGGGCAGCGGACTGCGCTCAGTGAGCCATGCCATGTCGTCGAGTTGCTCCTTGGGCATGGGCTGCTCCACCATCACTATGCCGCGCTCCTTGAGCCAGTGTATCATGTCGAGGGCCTTCTCGCGGTCTTTCCACCCCTGGTTGGCGTCTACGGCTATGGGCAGGTTGGTCACGCTGCGTATGGTCTCTATCATCTCCTTGTCGTTGTCGCGGCCGAGTTTCACCTTCAGTATGTTGAACTTATCGGCGTACTCCAGCGTCTTCTGCCGCACCACCTCCTTGGTGTCGATGCCTATGGTGAAGGTGGTGTTGGGAGCCTTGGCGGCATCGAGACCCCATATCCTGTACCATGGCGCACCGAGCAGCTTGCCCACGAGGTCGTGGAGGGCAATGTCTATGGCGGCCTTGGCGGCCCCGTCGCCCGTTGACAGGCTGTCTACGTAGGTGAGGATGTCCTCCATCTGGAACGGGTCGTTGAACTGGCTGAGGTCTACCTTGCCAAGAAACGTGGTGACGGTCTGCACCGACTGTCCCAGGTATGGCGGCATGGATGCCTCGCCATAGCCCGTCACACCGTCGTAGGTGAGCTCCACCTGTATGTCGGGAGTGGTGGTGCGCGAGTATGTGGCCACGGTGAACACGTGGCGCAGCTTCAGCTCGTAGGGGAAGAATTTCATGGTTATCTTGCCCGACTTGCCGTGGCGGTTGACGTTGACGCTCTTGGCGGCCGTGCTGCCTATGGCGTCGATATTGGTGAGCGCGAGTGCCGAGCCGGCAGTGGTCAGCGCGGCACGCTTTAGAAAGTCTCTTCTTGAAGTCATGATGATATGTGTTTTAATGGATTATGTTCTCTCTTGCCTCTACTGTGGAGACCGTGTCATTTGTAGTATTCGTTGCGGTCGGTGGTACACATTCCGTCCTCGATGTTGATGAACGGCAGTACGCGCTGCGCCCACAGCAGGCGGTTGTGGTCGTACTCATCATAGTCGGGCTCGGCCGGGTCGAAGCTGTTTACGCGCACGTTGCCGAGCGAGTGCATGAACCGTTTGCCGCCGATATATATGCCCACGTGCGACACGTGAGCCTTCTTGTCGGCCGTGGCCTTGCGTCCGAAGAACACGAGGTCGCCTGGCACGAGGTTGGAGAAGTCGGGGGCAATGTCGATGTGCTGTCCCTTGACGGCCTGTTGCGAGGCGTTGCGCGGTATCACCATGTCGTGCTGAAGCAGCGTGGTGCGCACGAATCCGCTGCAGTCCACGCCCTTGGTGCTCGTGCCGCCCCACATATACGGCGCTCCCATGAGCTTGCGGCCGGTGGCAATGATGCTCTGCGCGTCGCGTCGCAGGGCCTTGCGCCACTCGCCTATGGGCTTGGCGTCGGCAGTGGGCAGGTAGCCGCGCCGCCCGTCGGGGTACTCCACGCAGTAGAACTTGCCCTTGCGTGAGAGCAGCCTGAGGCGGCAGCTCGCCACCACGTCGCTCACTATCTCCGACTTGACGCTCGGTTTGGTGTACACATACCCGAACTCCGATGTCACCACCACTTGCGGGGCGGTGTTCCAGCGGTGCATCTCCGCCGCGCTCATCACCTGTACTGTGGACGGCAACACCCACGCAGTGTCGCGGTCGGGAGTCACTACGCGGAGCCAACTCTCCTTGTCCACCACCTTCATGGGCATGCCGAGGAGAGCCTGTGTCTCCATGCCCGCATCGTAGTCGCCCTGTTGCCGCAGGTTGGTCACTGACACTTTGGGCGTGGCCCACTGCTCCCCGCCGTCGGTCTGGGCACCGGCCACGGACGGATGCAGGGCCATGACGCATGCCACGGCCGCTGTGCTGAGCATTCTGACAAGATAACTGGTCATATTGTTTCCTCCTGAAATAATAATTGAATGATATTCTTTGATTTGCTTGCAAAAGTACACATTTTCCGCCATATCGCGTCACTAATGAAATGAAATGTTGTGTATGTGATAACAAAATGCACTTCGCGGCGCTCGGAGGGTACTCGGAGGGCACTATACTATGGGTTTCGGTAGGGCATCGGCGCTAACACTCCATAATGCAATATCTATTTTGCATTTGAGCACATATTTCTACACTTGTCATTTGTTTTTTGCTAAATAATCAAAAAAAACAGTACTTTGAGCACAGAAATATTTGCACATACAAACATGTTTCGTATCTTTGCATCGTCTAACAAAGGAACGATGATTCCCCACAGACGCAGCCAGACATCCGTCATGGGCAAGGACAGCCCTCGCGGACTATGCTGTAAACATAAGGTTGTAAACACCGCCAAGGGCATGAGGCGGTGACATTGAACTAAGAAAAGTTTTTTATTCTTCATTAATTGGTATACTATTGAACAAATTTGCGAACTCCGATGCGTGAGCACCGGGGTTCGTTTCGTCTTGTACATGCCCGTCATAGCCTATACATTATTATATATATAAGGTGTGCCTGTGCTGTATGCGTCAAGCCTAAGGCACAGGCAAAGTGCGTGTTCTATGCCATGTGTGGACGCGTTATCAACACGTATCTGTATTGCACTGATACACAACATGTTGCAAAATGGCCCATTTCGCGCTGTAAAACGGCCCATTTCGCAGTGCAAAACGGCCCATATTGCAACGCGATTCGGCCCATTTCGCAAACCAGTCTGATATGGCATGTTTGGCCACCATGGCCGCACAGGCCCTTGATGAGGCCCTGCCGCGTATGCAAAAATATACCACAAGGGCTATAATTATTGACAAAATGTCGGCTGTGATGCGCACACGCGAGAGAAGGTGTTGACATTTTTAAACATCAGTTATCATATTGCAACATGACGTTATACCGCCCGATGTGCTTACGTTTTGTCAAAAATATGCTGTAAAACATGTATTTTAGAAACAGATTGTTAAAAACGTAGAGTCAAAAAGATTTTATTTCGCTAAAACGTTTGGCGGTATGTGGAAAATAATTTAAATTTGCAAGCGGATAGATTTACATTTATTTAGTGAAATAAGATTAACAGAGCATCCACTACAAAAAACCAACAGACACCTTGACACAAATCACAGGCACGCACAGTGCCAACCGTGGACGCCAGTGCTCATGTTTCAGTAATCGTGTATCTCGAGTCCGTATTACTCAAGCAAGTTTCATTTAAAACGTATGACTATGAATGAAGACTATCGGAAAAGGACAGTAAACGCAAGGACATTCTTTGCGGCTACGGCGTTGGCAGCCATTGTACTGACCAACGGAGCTGCCACAGCGAGTGCGCTGCCGGCTTCCAGCCTCGCCACCACAGAGATGCAGCAGCAGCGCAACACCGTGAGCGGACAGGTGACAGACGCCCAGGGCGAGCCCATCATCGGGGCCAGCATCGTGATAAAGGGCACCACCAAGGGAGCGGTGACCGACGTGCAGGGCCACTTCACCATCGACGTAGCGCCCGGCCAGGTCATAGAGATTTCCTGCATAGGATTCGAGAAACAGGCCGTGAAGGTGTCTGGACAGAAAAGCTATAAAATAACCCTTCAGGAGGACGCACGCAGCCTCGGCGACGTGGTGGTGACCGCGCTCGGCATCAAGAAGGAACGCAAGGCGCTCGGCTACTCCGTCACTGACGTGAAGGCCGATGAGCTCATGAAGAACAAGAACACCAACGTGATAAACTCTCTCGCTGGTAAGGTGCCGGGACTCAACATCACACAGAGCAGCGGTGCCGCCGGAGCCGGTGCCACCATCGTGATGCGTGGCGCCAACTCCGCCAACGAAAACCGCAGCAACCAGCCGCTGTTCGTGGTAGACGGCATAATATACGACAACTCCACGAGCGTGGTGGGCAACTCGGGCACTGACGGTATGACGCGCAACGCCACCACCTTCTCCAACCGTGTGATGGATATCAACCCCGAGGACATAGCCGACATCTCCGTGCTCAAGGGCGCGGCTGCAGCGGCCCTCTACGGCTCACGCGCCGCCGACGGTGCCATCATCATCACCACTAAGAAGGGCGCCGAGGGCTCGGTCAAGGTAGACTACTCCGGCAAGGTGTCGGCATCGTGGGCCACTAAGCTCCCCGAGGCACAGAAGCAGTTCGGCCGTGGCGTGTACGAGAACAACGGTGTGCTCAGCGACCAGACCTACAACTCATGGGGCAAGGCATACGACGGTACCGAGACGCTGTACGACAATATAGGCGACTTCTTCCGCAACGGTGTGATACTCGACAACAACCTCAGCATATCGGGAGGCTCCAAGAACCAGAGTTTCTTCCTCTCGCTCTCCAACTACGACCAGCAGGGTATCGTGCGCAACACCGGCTACAACAAGACCACCGTGCGCTTCAACGGCGAGCAGAAGTACGGCAACCTCACCGTCAGCGCCAACGTGACGTACTCTCTGTCCAAAACGGACAAGACCCTGACCTCTGGCGGACTCTGGGGCAGCGGTGGCACGGGCACCATGACGGCCCTCTACGGTTGGCCGCTCACCGAGAACATGTCGCACTACCTCAATGATGACGGCACGAAGTACCGCCTCTTCGACGGCGTGTGGGACCTCGCCGCCGACCGTGAGAACCCGTACTGGATTATCAACAAGGACAAGATGTACGACAAGACCCACCGCTTCACGGGCGCACTCAGCGCCAACTACAAGCTCACTGACTGGTGGGACGTGACGGCGCGGTTCGGATACGACAACTACACCACCGATGCCTACACCTACATAGCACCGGGCTCTGTGGTCAAGGACATATACCAGAACGGCCGTCTCTCCAAGAGCGACTACCGCTATGAGTACTGGTCATCCAACGTCATGACCAACCTGCACAAGACCTTCGGCGACTTCGACCTCGGGCTCATGCTCGGTACTACCGCTGAGGGCACCGAGCGTCTCAACCAGACGCACTGGGGCTACAACTTCATTACGGCCGGAACGGTGAGCTTCGGCAATATAGCCGACGGCAACAAGTTCTTCAAGGACAACACGATACGCAAGCGTCTCGTAGGCGTCTACGGTGAGGCACGCGCTGCATACAAGAACATAGCATACCTCACATTCACCGGCCGCAACGACTGGTCGTCTACTCTGCCCATCGACAACCGCTCATACTTCTACGCATCTACAAGCGGTGCGCTCGTGTTCACGGAGCTGCTGCCCAAGAACGACGTGCTGTCGTTCGGTAAGGTGCGTGCCAGCTGGGCACAGGTAGGTAAGGATGCCGACCCGTACGGCACGCTCACCAGCCTCGTCAACCCGATAAAGTATGGCTCGTTCACTGGCGTGGGCAACTCCTTCAACAAGGGCAACGGCATCCTGAAGCCTGAGATACAGACGGCATGGGAGGTCGGTACTGAGCTGCGCTTCCTCAACGGACGGATTGGACTCGACTGGACGTACTATCACAGCTCTACCAAGAACCAGATAGCATCGCCCCGTCTGTCAAACGCCAACGGCTACATCATGACATCGCTCAACTCCGGCTCCGTAATCAATGAGGGTATGGAGGTTGCGCTCACGGGCAAGCCCATCATGACAAAGGACTTCAAGTGGGAGTCTACTCTCAACTTCTCTTACAACCACGGCAAGCTGGGCGACTTCCTCGAAGGTGTGCAGATGTTCTATCCTACGGACGCACAGTTCGGCACAGTGAAGGCCGCTGCCGTGCCAAACGGCGGAAAGTTCATGGCACTCGTGGGCACCCGCTTCGAGACTCAGCACGATGCTGACGGCAATGAGATAGCAGGCGGCAAGTATCTCGTAGACCCTGCCACCGGGCTTTATAAGGTACACAACAGCGAAAGCGACATCGTGGGCAACCGTGAGCCCAAGCTCATAGGCGGATGGAACAACACCTTCACCTACAAGGACTTCACTCTGTCGTTCCTACTCGACTTCCGCATCGGCGGCGACGTGTTCAACGGCACCGAGCAGTTTATGGTAAACAACGGCTTGAGCCCCATCACCACGCTCAACAACCGCCAGTCCGTGACCGTAGACGGTATCAACGCCGAGACGGGTGAGCCGTTCACGCAGACCTATGAGGCCGGCAAGACCTACACCTTCAACAAGACCTCCTACTCGGGCGAGGCCATGATACAGAAGTACTGGAGCAACTACGCAAACAACTCGTACAACTTCATACAGTCTGTCAACTGGCTTAAGCTCCGCTCGCTGTCGCTCTCGTACGACTTCACGCGCCTTATCCGCAACCACACCGTCATCAAGCGGCTCTCTGCCAACATCACAGGGCAGAACCTCTTCACCTGGACCAACTACCGGGGCATGGATCCTGAGGTTTGCACGGCAGGTGGAACGGGTGGCTCTGGTGCCACTGGCATAGACTACTGCAGCGTGCCTTCAGTGCGCAGCTTCACTTTCGGTGTTAACGTAACATTCTAAATCATCCTAAAATCACGACACTTATGAAGAGTTTAAAATATATGATGGCGGCAGGATGCCTGCTCTCACTGGGCATGACATCATGCTCCGACTTCCTCGATGTGAATGTCGATCCCGACCAGCCTACCAACGAGTCTGCTCTCGTGGAGAACCGCGTGCCCTGGATTCAGCGCATGTACATGTACTCGGCCGGGCTCGCCAACTACCGCACCTCAACCATAGCTGGTGTCATATACACCACCAACGGTACCGTAGGCCCCAACTGCTCTACGTGGAACTTCGCCGCAGGACTCACTACGAGTGCCTACCAGACGTGGTACGTGGAGTCGGCCTCCAACCTCAACGACCTGTACAATATCGCCAAGAAGGAGAACGCATACCACTACATGGCCGTGGCCGACGTGTACAGCGCTCTCGGATTCATGGAGATGCTCGACCTCTACGGCGAGATACCGTACACCTCCTCGCTCGGTGACAGCCCCGTGCCCGCATACGATGATGGTAAAACCATCTATGAGGGGTGCATGGCCAAACTGGATGAGGCCATAGAACTGTTCGGCAAGCAGCAGCCGTCATCGGCCGCCGCGCTCTCAAGGGGCGACGTGATGAACGGCGGCGACGTGGCCAAGTGGCTCAAGATGTGCTATGGTCTCAAGGCACGCTACATGCTGAAGCTGTCTAAGAAGAAGGACCTCTTCAAGCCCGATGAGATTCTCTCGTGCCTTGCCAAGGGCCCGCAGAGCATAGACGACAACTCCGTGATGCCGTGCTACAACGACGGTCAGGATGTCACCGACTACCTGTATGGCGACCCCATCATGACCAACGGCAACTGGAACTGCGTGGGCTACGGCTCTACGCAGCGCATATCGCAGTACTACTACAGCCTGCTCACCAACATGCGCGGTGCAGGTGTGGAGGATCCGCGCTTCACGAAGATAGTGCCCGCGTCCATGTGCAATATCAAGCTCAAGGACGGCAAGGTAAGCCACTCCGATTGGCTGCGCTCAAGCGGTGTGGACACTCACGGCGAATGCACCCGTCTGAAGGCCATAGGCTACAACAGTATAGTGGCTCCCACCTACTCGTCTAAGGACAACGTGGTGGAATACACCATCGCCGACGATGCTGCACGCGACAAGTTCGTAAAGGATATGAAGAAGGTGCATGAGGTAACAGAGGAAGGCAATGTGGTGAAAGTGACCTATCAGGCCGGCTCTATATACGTGAGCAGCAAGAACTATGCTGCCGCTGGCGACACCGTGTACGTATCAGTGCGCTCCAACTCCAAGCATACCGGCAACAAAGACCTCGCCGACACCGACACATACTGGTATTTCCAGTCTGCCGATGCCATGAAGGCAGGGGCCGTGGGCTCCACAGGCTCGTTCCAGTTGCGCTCGGTTTCCGACTTCGAGATAATGACTTACCACGAGGCTTGCTTCATAAAGGCTGAGGTGCTCATGCGCCAGGGTAAGAAGAGCGAGGCCCTCGCCGCCTACAAGGCAGGCATCAAGGCACACCTCGACTATATGCAGAAGAAGCTCACGCAGTGGAAGTCTGAGGGCTATGACAACCCCGACATGCTGCCGATGGACGCTCAGAAGATAGACGATTACCTCAACAGCGCTGCCGTATGCCAGGATGCTGCCGCTCTTACTATGAGTGACATCATGCTGCAGAAGTACGTAGCCATGGGCTGCAGCCTTGAGAACTGGAACGATATGCGCCGTTTCAACTACGGTGCCGGCAATGTAGATGGTTTCGGCGTGGTATATATCAACTACGGTGCCGGCAAAATAGAGGACTCCAAGGTGGTATATCCCGGCTTCGACCGCAGCGTGCTCTTCACTGGCAACGACAAACTCAAGGGCACATCCAAGAACGACCCGACATACTGGCCGCGCCGCTGGCGTCTGCCGGCAAACCTCGAGCTCGCATACAACGGGCCTCAGGCTCTCGCCGTCAACAAGCATGCCATGGACACGGACATCTGGAGCTATCCCGTATGGTGGGACTGTGCTACCGATGCTGAGTACGAGTCATACGTCAAATAACATAGCTCATAGCTGACCGCAGAGGCCGGCCATCAGCTCCGAAATCTCTTCATGCCTCCGTGACAGACGCTCGTCTGACGGGACATGAGGAGATTTTTTTTGTACCTGTCGCACGCATCATGCCGCATGCTGCGGCCACCGTGCCACACACAGGGGCCGCCACGGCCGTCTGTCAGGGGCAAAAGGCCGAAATTACGGCATAACGCCAATATATACTGCCAATAACGGATGCGTGCTTGAAGATTTTACTTAACTTTGCAATGGCATAGGCAAGTGCCAGCGAAAGGGAAAACATAACATACAATATATGACCACTCTGAGACAATACATCCGCCGCGCTGCCGTGGCTTTAGCCATAGCCGTGGCCGCCACCGCAGTACAGGCGCAGCGCGTGAGAACAGGCATAGAGGTGCTGAAGGCATCGGGCTTCAAGCAGCTCGAGGGCAAGCGCGTGGGGCTTATCACCAATCCCACGGGGGTAGACAATGACATGGTGTCTGACATAGACATACTCGCCGCCGCCAAGAACGTGAAGCTCGTGGCACTGTTCGGCCCCGAGCACGGCGTGCGCGGCAGCGCACATGCCGGCGATGCGGTAGGCAACGCCGCCGACCCAACCACTGGCGTGCCCGTGTACTCGCTGTATGGCAAGAACCGCATGCCCTCTCGTGAGATGCTTCAGGGCATAGACGTGCTCGTGTATGACATACAGGACATCGGATGTCGGTCGTTCACGTACATCAGCACGCTCGGCAACGTGATGAAGGCGGCGGCGGAATACGGCATCAAGGTGCTCGTGCTCGACCGTCCCAACCCCCTCGGAGGCGAGAAGATAGAGGGCTGCATCACCGAGGACGACTGCGTGTCGTTCGTGTCGCAGTTTAAGATACCGTATGTCTACGGCCTCACGCCGGGCGAGACGGCCCTGCTCCTCAACGGCGAGAACCTCCTCGGCAAGCGTTGCGACCTTGAGGTGGTGCGCATGAAGGGCTGGAAACGCCGCATGACCTATGACCAGACGGGGCTGCCGTGGGTGCTCCCGTCACCGCACATACCGCAGCCCGTGTCGGCACCGTTCTACTCCGTGTCGGGCATCGTGGGCGAACTCGACAGCCTTAGCATCGGAGTGGGCTACACACTGCCGTTCCAGCTCTTCGGCGCACCGTGGATAAAGGCCCCCGAACTGGCGCAGCGCATGAACGCCCTCCGTCTGCCTGGCGTGATGTTCCGCCCCATGTATTTCACCCCGTTCTACGCCTACGGTAAGGGAAAGGAGCTGCAAGGCGTGCAGGTGTACTTCACCGACTACCGCAAGGCACGCCTCACCGACATACAGTTCTACGTGCTGCAGGAGCTGTACGCCCTCTATCCCGACCACGATGTCATGGCCGAGGCCTCCGACAACCGCAAGAACATGATAGACAAGGTGTGCGGCTCTAAGCAGATACGCCGCCTGTTCATGCTCCATCACAGGTGGGCCGATGCCAAGCCTTACTGGGACAAGGACGTGGAGGCATTCCGCAAGACGGCCCGTAAGTACTGGCTCTATAAGTAATCCGCCATTAAATATCTCTTGTTAAGTAGATAATCAAAATTATTTTTTATGTCAAGAATTCTTTGTTTCTCTAATTCTTGACAGAATATATGAGATAATATTTTAATATAAATTGATTCTGAATACTTACTTATATAATATACCCTGTTATGCAAACAGCCAAAAGCGCGTCGCAGCGCATTACCTCCATAGACATCCTGCGCGGCATGACCATTGCCGGCATGATACTCGTCAACAACCCCGGCGGCGACGAAGTGTATGCTCCTCTTGAGCATGCAGAATGGCTGGGGCTCACGCCCACCGACCTCGTGTTCCCATTCTTCATGTTCATAATGGGCATGACCACCTACCTGTCGCTGCGCAAGTACAGCTTCGAGTGGTCGTGGCCGTGCGCCCGCAAGGTGCTGAAGCGTGCGCTGCTGCTGTGGGGCATAGGGCTCGGACTGTCGCTCCTGTTCATGGTATGCCGTGGCACGGCCGACCCTCTGGGCCACCTGCGCATACTCGGCGTGCTGCCAAGGCTGGGCATCTGCTACGGTCTGGCCGCCGTCATAGCCCTGAGCGTGCGCCACAAGTACATACCATGGCTCATAGCTGTGGCCTTCGTGGCCTACTATATAGTGCTGCTCACGTGCAACGGCTTCGCCCACGACCAGTCAAACATCATAGCCGTGATAGACAACGCGGTGTTCGGGCCCGACCATGTGTACCGCCATGAGTCGCCAGACCCCGAGGGTCTGCTCAGCACCCTGCCCGCACTGGCCCACGTGCTGACGGGCTTCTGCGTGGGACGCGTGGTGATGGAGATGCGCGACATCAACGACAAGATAGAGCGTCTGTTCGTCATCGGGGCCGTGCTCACCTTCGCCGGGCTGCTGCTCGCCTACGCGTGCCCCATAAGCAAGAAACTGTGGACTCCCACCTTCGCCATGACGACGTGCGGCATGGGCAGCACCCTGCTGGCACTGCTCACCTGGCTCGTGGACAAGAAGGGCCGCAGCGGCCGCGCCACGCGCTTCTTCGAGGTGTTCGGCTGCAACCCCTTGGCACTGTTCGTGCTCTCCGACCTGCTCCTTCTCCCCTTCAGTATATGGCCGCTGTGCGGCGGCGACACCGTGCAGCACGCCGTCACGTCGGGCATACTCATCCCCATGGCAGGGGCCAAGGGCGGCTCGCTGCTGTGGGCCGTGCTGTACGTGCTGGTGAACTGGTGCGTGGGACTGTACATGTACAAACGTAAAATATACATAAAGTTATGATTCTCTTAGCAGATAGCGGCTCCACGAAGACCGACTGGTGTCTCGTAGACGGCCGCACCACGGTGGCACGGGTGCGTACCCGCGGCACCAATCCTTTCTTCCAGACCTCCGATGAGATAGCCGATGAGATAGCATCGGCGCTCATACCGCAACTGCCTTCGGCCGAGGTAGACGACGTGTTCTTCTACGGGGCAGGGTGTACGGCCGAGAAACAGCCCGTGCTGGCCGATGCCCTGAGCCGCCACCTCTCGGTGAGCGGACGGCTTGAGGTGGCTACGGACATGCTCGCGGCGGCACGCTCGCTGTGCGGCCATGAGCCGGGCATAGCCTGCATACTCGGCACGGGCAGCAACTCCTGCGCCTACGACGGCACCGTCATCACCAAGAACGTGTCGCCATTAGGCTTCATCCTCGGCGATGAGGGCAGCGGTGCCGTGCTCGGCAAGACGCTCGTCGGCGACATACTGAAGGAGCAACTGCCGCGCCACATCATCGAGAAGTTTAATGACAGGTTCCATCTCACGGCCGCCGACATCATAGAGCGCGTGTACAGGCAGAAGCTGCCCAACCGCTTCCTCGCATCGCTCGTGCCGTTCCTTGGCGAGAACATAGCCGACGAGAGCGTGGAGCGGCTCGTGGTGGACAGCTTCCGCCGCTTCCTCGTGCGCAACGTGAAGCTGTATGACGGCTGGGACCGTCTGCCCATAGGCTTCAACGGCTCCATAGCCTACTACTACCGTCCGCAGCTCGTGAAGGCACTCCAGGCTGAGGGCATGACGCTCGGCCGCATAGTACAGGCTCCGATGGATGGACTCATAGAATATCACACAACAGACAAACACATACCGCAATGACATTTGTAAAGATAAGCGAGCAGCCGTCGCTCTACGACGGCCTTGAGAAGAAGAGCGTGCATGAGCTGCTGACAGACATCAACACCGAGGATCATAAAGTGGCGGATGCCGTGCAGAAGGCCATTCCGCAGATAGAGCGGCTCGTCACGCAGATAGTGCCGCGCATGAAGAAGGGCGGACGCGTGTTCTACATGGGCGCGGGCACGAGCGGACGCATGGGAGTGCTCGACGCATCGGAGCTGCCGCCCACCTTCGGAGTGCCCCCGACGATGGTCATCGGACTCATAGCCGGCGGCGACACCGCCCTGCGCAACGCCGTGGAGAACGCCGAGGACGACACGGCGCAGGGCTGGGCCGACCTGCAGGAGTTCGGCATCAACGACAAGGACACGGTGATAGGCATCGCCGCCTCGGGCACTACGCCCTACGTCATAGGCGCGTTGCACGAGTCACGCGCCCACGGCATACTCACGGGATGCATCACCAGCAACCCCGACTCGCCCATGGCGGCGGAGAGCGACGTGCCCATAGAGATGGTGGTGGGGCCTGAGTTCGTCACGGGCAGCTCGCGCATGAAGTCGGGCACGGGCCAGAAGATGATTCTCAACATGATATCCACATCGGTGATGATACAGATGGGGCGCGTCAAGGGCAACCGCATGGTGAACATGCAGCTCACCAACAAGAAGCTCGTAGACCGCGGCACGCGCATGATAGTGGATGAGCTTGGCCTCGACTACGACCACGCGCAGCGTCTGCTCCTCACCCACGGCTCCGTGCGGTTGGCAGTGGAGGCTTACCGCGAGGGCGACAAGTAGAAATCAGGTACGACCATACGATAATGCAATATGGGCCGAATCGCACCGCGATTCGGCCCATATCGTAAGCTGAAACGGCCCATTTCGCAGTGCGAAATGGGCCGTTTTGTAATGTATTGAAAGTGAGCGCGTGGCCTGTGCCGGTAGGAGCCGCGCACAGGCATGCCGCGTATTACTTGTTGAGCACCTTCTTGTTCTTGCCGTTGCTCATCTTCTTGATGATGACACCCTTGACAGAAGAGTCGGATATCTTGCGTCCGCTCAGGTCGTACACGCCCGTCACGGTGGCGTCTACGGTATCGTCGGCGGCATTGTCTATGCCTGTGGCCTGTGCGCTCTTGAACGTTATCACGGTGTAGTTGTTGGTCTCGCCGGCGGCGTTCTTCACCACACCCTCGGGCACTACCAGCTTGTATGTGTGGCCGGGCTGTACCTTGAAGCTGTCGGTGTAGCCGTCACCGTCGTCGCCCCAGATGTTCACTGCCTTGGAGCCCTGCTTGATTGCCGTCCAGCTGTCACCGTAGGGAGTGATGAACTTCTTGTTGCCCTCGGCATCGGTGTCGTAGAGATATATGCAGGGACTGTATTGAGCCACGGTCACGTCCTCGTCGAACTTGAGAGTGAACGACATGCTGAGGTACTTGTCTGATACCTCGCCGTTGTCAGCGGGAGAGGTGGAGGCCACGCTGAGCACGCCCTTGTCGCCCTCGCTGATGGTGAAGTACTCATCCCATCCCGCGCTCTTGTAGCTGCTGGTGCAGCCCTTGGGCACGGTGAGGGTGCATGATGAGGGCACGTTGTAGAACTGCTTCTCGTCGTAATCGTATGCCTCCTCCAACTTGGGAGCCTTGGCGCCGGTGCATGTTATGCTCTGGAGGCTGGTGCATCCCCAGAATGCGCGTATGGCCATGTACGAAGCGCTCGACGGTATGGTGAGGGTGGTGAGCTGCTTGCACTGGGCGAACGCCGCGTTGTCGATGTATGTGATGTGCGGCGGTATGACCACGCTCTTGAGGTTGGTGCCGGCGAATGCCTGCTCTCCAATCATGAGGAGTGACGTAGGCAGGTTGATGTTCTCCACCTTGGCCTCGCAGAACGCGAAGTCGTCAATGGCGAGCAGACCGTTGGGGAGGGTCACGTCAGTGGCCTCGCACTGCGAGAACGCGCCGCCCTGTATGCCTATGCAGCCGCTGTACACGCTGAACTTGGTGATGCCCTTCACAGGCACTGCCAGCAGTATGTCCTTCTTGAGGGTGTATATGGCACCGTTGTACAGGGTGTATGCGGTGTTGCCGCTCTCCACTGCGAGCGATGTGGTGGGAGCGTTGGCTATGAACTCACTGCCGAGCGAGGTGCAGCTCTTGGGCACGGTGAACGTCTCCAGGCCAGAGTTGCAGAACGCCTCGTATCCGATGCTCGTGACGGTAGACGGCAGGGTGATACTCTTGAGGGCCGCGCACTTGAGGAACGCCAGGTCGCCTATGGAGTTGAGGTCTGCCGGGAGCGTCACGCTCTCGAGCTTGGAGCACGACTGGAAAGCGGAGTAGGGGAGGTCTTTGATGCCCTCGGGAATCTCTATGGAGGTCAGTCCGCAGTTGTAGAACACCGACTTGCCGAGCACTTTCAGGCTCTTGGGCAGTGATATGCTGGTGAGGTTTTTGCATGCGAAGAACGCACTGGCACCTATCTCCTCCACGCCCTCGGGGATGGTGAGGGTCGTGAACTTGGCTCCGTCGAAGGCGTAGTCGCCGATGTAGCGCAGGCTGCTGGGCAGCTTTATGCTGGGCACGTTGAACGTGTTGAAGCCGCCGTAGCGTATGGTGTCGATGGTCTCGGGCAGGGTGATGCTCTCGGCACGTCCCCACTTAAACGCGTTCTCGCCGATGGCCGTCACGGTGTAGGTCACGCCGTCGTGCTCCACGGTCTGGGGCACCACGTAGTCGCTTACCACTGTGTTTGACGCATCCTTGGAGGCGGCTTTCGACACCTCCACCTTAGTGGGCGCAATCTGTTTGTAGCTCAATGGCGCGATGGTGAACTCCACCTGCGCACTTGCTGACATGCTGGCCAGTGCCAGCGCGAAAAGTAGATATTTCTTCATAAGCTCTATATATATAAATATGTTAGTGACCGCATCCTGGCGGCATCGTCGCGCAAATTGACGACAATGGCCGCGTATCGTGACGATTCGTTGTAAATCCATGGCAAAATTAATCATTTATCCTCGAAACGCCATGCATAATATGATAAAATGATATTTTCCGTGCGTGGATGGCGGCTTTTTGATGTCGCATTTTGTCATTGTGCTTATAATAAGACACCGCTACGCGCCTGTATTCAAGACACACTGAGGCGGCGCGAGGGCCCGTGGCCATGCCACGGCAGGCTCTCGCGCCGCCTCGCGTGCCTTGCCAGGCCATGGCGCTCCGCCACGGCGGAGCGGCTACTTGGTGTGCTGTGCGCTGATATCGTCGGCCGACAGCTTGGCCGCCGGCACAATGGAATTGGTGAGCACGCCCTTGCCGCCCGGCTCGGCGTGCAGCAGCGTGAATGAAGGCACGTTGCGGCTTACGGCGAAGTCGCAGCGTATGCCGCTGACGTATGAGTCGAACTTGCCGTCGCACCAGATGCACACCTCAGGCTTGTCGAAGCCTGTGTACCACAT